>NZ_JAQMIL010000011.1:0-152158 GCF_029990105.1 Bradyrhizobium sp. Arg237L
CATCGCGCAGGGAAAGCCGGAATGCTTCGGTTGAACCTGTGGTCCTACCCCCGTGCTTTTTGTTGCACGGGGCCCATGGGTGCAACCGGCACCCGGCTTTCCCTGCGCCCTCTGTTCAATGAGAGGGCGAAAAACGACGCAAAGCTCGGACGCAACGCGCCGCGAGAACGCGAACTCACATCCCCTCCGTTGTTTGAAATTCAAATCCGAACCCATCCCCGTCATTGCGAGCGCAGCGAAGCAATCCATCGCGCCGCGTGTGGAGGCATGGATTGCTTCGCTGCGCTCGCAATGACGTCGAGAGAGCATGCCAAGCGCGCGGGTGCGTAGGATGGGTAGAGCGGAGCGAAACCCATCATTCACGCCGCTTGCACCATCGCGATGGGTTTCGCTTCGCTCTACCCATCCTACGGGACTGCACCGTCAGGCGCGCATCGCCTGCAGGCCCTTGAAGGTCAGGCGCTTGGGGTCCTTGATGCCGGCGAGGTAGAGGCGGCGGATGAAGGCAACGGCGGCGTCGCGGTCGCAATCGGTCAGCGCCACGAGGGCATCGACGGCAATTCGCTGGGCGTCCATGGGCTTCCTCTTGCTATCAGCAGCCACAGGCCGTGCAGCGTAGGGCATCTCGGTTAATCCGGCGTTAACCGTCGCGGCAGAATGGCTGATTCGGCAGGAAGCCCGAATCCGCAAAACTACCCATGGGACGTTAAGGCGCAGGTTTCGCGAGAACAGCGAGGATTGTCACGAATACTGCATCACGCCGTCATCCACCTTGCCATAGCGCAGGGAGACGATGTCGAGCGCATAGTTCTGGTAGAGCCGCCACGGCCGCTTCGAGCCCTGCTTGGGCAGTTTGGCGATCGAGCGCTGGACATAGCCGGATGAGAAATCCAGCGCCGGCAGCGCCTCGATCGAGGGATCGAGATTGTGCGCCACGCATTGCCTGAAGCCGTGCCGGTCCATGTAGTTGATCAGACGGCAGGCATATTCGCAGGAGAGGTCGCATTTCAGCGTCCAGGACGCGTTGGTGTAGCCGAGCGTCGCAGCGAGGTTCGGCACATCCGAATACATCATGCCCTTATAGCTCAGCGTATTCGCGAAATCGACCTTGCGGCCATCGACGCTGACCTCGACGCCGCCGAGCACCTGCAGGATCAGGCCGGTGGCGGTGATGATGATGTCAGCCGGAAGCTCGCTGCCGTCCTCCAGGCGAATCCCGTTCCTGATGAAGGTGTCGATCCGGCTGGTGACGACGGAGGCGCGCTTCTCGCGGATCGACTTGAACAGGTCGCCGTCAGGCACAAGGCAGAGCCGCTGCTCCCAGGGATTGTAGCGCGGCGTGAAATGCGTGCCGATGTCGTAATCCGGACCGAGCGCCATCTTGATGCCGCCGAGGATGAGCTCTTTGGCGCGTTCCGGCTTGCGGCGGCAGAGCTGGAAGAAATACATGCCGAGCAGCACGTTGCGCCAGCGGATCAGATGATAGGCGAGCTTGGCCGAGAGATTGCGCCTGAGCTTGTTGGCGAGCGCATCCTCCGCCGGACGCGCCACCACATAAGTCGGCGAGCGCTGCAGCATGGTGACATGCGCGGCCGTCTTGGCGAGCTCCGGCACCAGCGTCACCGCGGTTGCCCCCGAGCCAATCACGACGACGCGCTTGCCGGCATAGTCGAGATGCTCGGGCCATTTCTGCGGATGAACGATCTGGCCCTCGAAGTCGGCGGCACCAGCAAATTCCGGCGTGTAGCCTTCCTCGTATTTGTAATAGCCCGAGCACATGAAGAGGAAATTGCAGGTGAAGCGCACGATCTCGGCCGCGCCCTCGCCTGCCCTGCGCTCCGCCTCGACGGTCCAGCGCACCTGTTCGGACGACCACGAGACGCGCTTGACGCGATGGTTGAAGCGGATCTTGCGGTCGATCCCGTTCTGCGCCGCGGTCTCCCGCACATAGTTCAGGATCCGCGGCCCGTCGGCGATCGCCTTCGGTTCGGTCCAGGGGCGGAACGAGTAGCCGAGCGTGTACATGTCGCTGTCGGAGCGGATGCCGGGATAGCGGAACAGATCCCAGGTGCCGCCGATGCAGTCGCGGCCCTCGAGGATGACGTAGCTTTTGGTCGGGCACTTCTGCTGCAGGTGATAGCCCGCGCCGATGCCGGACAGCCCGGCGCCGACGATCAGAACATCGAAATGCTCGATTGCCTCGGTCATGACCTTCTCCCTGCCGAAGTATTGAGCAGGCGGGAACCAATTTGCAACTCGCTTCGGTTGGCCGCACCAAAGAAAAAGGCCCCGGACTGCGCCGGGGCCTTCCAATATCTCGCTGAGGAGAACTGGGGGTCAGTAGCGGTAGTGATCCGACTTGTACGGCCCTTCCGTCTTGACGCCGATATAGTCGGCCTGGTCCTTGCGCAGTTCGGTCAGCTTGACGCCGATCTTGGCGAGGTGCAGGCGGGCGACCTTCTCATCCAGCGACTTCGGCAGCACGTAGACCTTCTTCTCGTACTTGCCGTCCTTGTTGTTGGCGAACAGCTCGATCTGCGCCAGCGTCTGGTTGGTGAAGGAGGCCGACATCACGAAGGACGGATGGCCCATGGCGTTGCCGAGGTTCACCAGGCGGCCTTCTGACAGCAGGATGATGCGGTGCTTGTCGGCGAATTCGATCTCGTCGACCTGCGGCTTGATGTTGGTCCATTTCAGATTGCGCAGGGACGCGATCTGGATCTCGTTGTCGAAGTGGCCGATGTTGCAGACGATGGCGCGATCCTTCATCGCGCGCATGTGTTCGATGGTGATGATGTCCTTGTTGCCGGTGGCGGTGACGAAGATGTCGGCGCGCGGCGCGGCATCTTCCATGGTCACGACCTCATAGCCCTCCATCGCCGCCTGCAGCGCGCAGATCGGATCGATCTCGGAGACCATCACGCGGCAGCCGGCCTGGCGCAGCGAAGCGGCCGAGCCCTTGCCGACGTCGCCGAAGCCCGCGACCATCGCGACCTTGCCCGACAGCATCACGTCGGTGCCGCGGCGGATACCGTCGACCAAGGACTCCCGGCAGCCATAGAGGTTGTCGAACTTCGACTTGGTGACACTGTCGTTGACGTTGATGGCGGGGAACAGCAGCGTGCCCTTGTTCGCCATCTCATAGAGGCGGTGCACGCCCGTCGTCGTCTCCTCGGAGACGCCCTTGATGTTCTTGGCGATCTCGGCGAACCAGCCCTTCGGCTTCTCCTTCAGCAGCCGCTTGATCAGCGCGTAGAAGATCTCTTCTTCCTCAGAGGCGGGCTTGTCGAGGAACGCAGTGTCGCCCTGCTCGGCGCGGTAGCCGGCATGCACCAGCATGGTGGCGTCGCCGCCGTCGTCGAGGATCATGTTGGGCGTGCCGCCGCCGTGCCAGTCGAACAGCTTGGCGGTGTAGTCCCAGTATTCGGTGAGCGTCTCGCCCTTCACTGCGAACACCGGAATGCCAGCCGCAGCGATCGCGGCCGCGGCGTGGTCCTGGGTCGAATAGATGTTGCAGGAGACCCAGCGGATGTCGGCGCCGAGCGCGGCCAGCGTCTCGATCAGGACTGCGGTCTGGATCGTCATGTGCAGGGAGCCGGCAATACGCGCGCCCTTCAGGGGCTGCTTGGGGCCGAACTCCTCGCGTGTCGCCATCAGGCCGGGCATCTCGGTTTCTGCGAGCGAGATTTCCTTGCGGCCGAAGTCGGCGAGCGAGATGTCCTTGACGATGTAGTCGGTGAAGGCAGGCTTCTTGGCGGCGGCGGTCATGCGATTGATCCCTCAAAAAGCGTATTCCGAAAAGCGATCTCAGCTTTCCGGAATACGCGACACGGTTACGGACAACAATTACGGAGAAAGTCAGACTGCGCGCTTGAGCGGCTCGACGAGATCGGTCTTCTCCCAGGAGAAGCCGCCCTCATTGTCGGGCGTGCGGCCGAAATGGCCGTAAGCCGAGGTCCGCGCGTAGATCGGACGGTTGAGGTCGAGATGGCTGCGGATGCCGCGCGGGGTCAGGTCCATCGCCTGCGCCACCGCCTTCTCGAGTCTGTCCTCCGGCAGCTTACCTGTGCCATGGGTGTCGATGTAGATCGACAGCGGCCGCGCCACGCCGATCGCGTAAGCGAGCTGCAGCGTGCAGCGGTCGGCGAGACCGGCCGCGACGATGTTCTTGGCCACATAGCGCGCGGCATAGGCGGCCGAGCGGTCGACCTTGGTCGGGTCCTTGCCGGAGAAAGCGCCGCCGCCATGCGGGGCCGCGCCGCCATAGGTGTCGACGATGATCTTGCGGCCGGTGAGGCCGGAATCGCCGTCGGGCCCGCCGATGAAGAACTTGCCGGTCGGGTTGATGTGCCAGATGGTCTTGCCGTTGATCCAGTCCTTCGGCAACGCCTCGCGCACATAGGGCTCGACGATGTCGCGAACCTGAGTGGAGGAGAGGTCCTCGACCAGATGCTGGTGCGAGACCACGATCTCACGCACGCCGACCGGCTTGCCGTTCTCGTACTGCACGGTCACCTGGCTCTTGGAGTCCGGCCCCAGGACCTTCTCGCGGCCCGAGTGGCGCGCTTCGGAAATCAGCCGCAGGATCTTGTGGGCGTAGAAGATCGGCGCCGGCATCAGGTCAGGCGTCTCATTGGTGGCGTAACCGAACATGATGCCCTGGTCGCCCGCGCCCTCTTCCTTCTTCTCGCCCGGCTGCAGCGCGTCGACGCCCTGTGCGATATCGGCCGACTGCGGATGCAAGAGGATCTCGATGTCGCAGGTCTTCCAGTGGAAGCCTTCCTGCTCGTAGCCGATGTCCTTGATCGCCTCGCGGACAGTGCTTTCGATCTGGTCGTTGGTCACCGACTGCGGCCCGCGGGTTTCGCCGGCGATCACCACCTTGTTGGTGGTGGCGAGCGTTTCGCAGGCAGCGCGGATCTGCCACGGGTCGATCCCGGCTTTCGGGCCTTCCCGGTAGAACAGGTCAACGATCTCGTCGGAAATCCGGTCGCAGACCTTGTCGGGATGACCCTCCGAGACCGACTCGCTGGTGAACAGGTAAGACGCGCGCATCTAGCAAACCCCTTTTTTCGTCGAGCTCCGACGTTCGTTCCTGAATGTGTCCCTGGAATGTCAGTCTCTACGACGCGAGATGACGTAGGATTCGTCGTAAAACCACAGCCCATTGTGCTTGCGCAGCACTTCGCGGGTAGCCTCCAGAGTTCGGCCGCTTTCCGTCATCTCGGTCAACCGGTCATCCTCGATCTGGGCGACATACACTGCCGCGTTCCACGCTGCAAAAGCCGTCGAGGTTCCGATCGACCCGGTGACCTCGTTCGGCAAGGCTTCCATATCATAACGGAAGATCGAACGGTTATCGGCGTAAGCGTTAAAGTTAAGGTCGCGCCCGGCCGATCCGAGTTCGTACTTGACCGCGCGCAATATCTCATGGCGGCTGACGGCGAAAGGATTTTCTCCGGGCCACACTGCCTGAATAATTTCCAGGCCCGGATCGTGGCCATGGGAGTGGATACCGATCAAGCGCCCACCGGCGCGCAAGGCCCGCGCCAGCGGCGCGATGATGCGCTTGGCGCGGAAATTCACAGACGATTTTGCCCGGTATGGCTGGGATGCGATGACGAGGTCGAAATTGGCCTCCGTCTTGCCGGCCCGCGGAATGATCGAATCGAGCAGGAACCTTTGGTCCTCCCGATAGAGCGCCAAAACCACCGGGCGCTCATAGATGGGCATCCCGGATCGTGGGCTGACGCTGGCCCGCCAATTCTGCTCAAGAAATGGGCCAAGTTCCGCGATTTGGGCCTCGAATTCGCCCGACGATGCCCCCCGCAGCGCCACTTCATGCCAGAGCGTGCCGGCGGCGGCCGCGGGCGATTTCGGGGTCAGCCAGGGCGCCTCCGCGTAATACATGTTGGTCAGCACGAAGACGGTAGCGGGGTGTTCGAACAGCCGGTCCGGCACCTTGTCCAGGGTCAGCCGGACGTCCTCCAGGCTCAATTCCTTGCCGGCGACGTAGAACGGCATATGCGGAAAGCGGCTATGCATGGAGCGCAGAACTCGCGCCAGCACAGTACCGTCGCCGATACCCGCGTCGAATACCCGCAGCGCCGGCGGCCGGGGATGGAGGGCGGACAGTTCCAGCGCGACGCGCTGCGCGATCACCCGCTTCTCGCCGCAGGTGTGGACAAACAGCAGGTATCTCTGCCGGTTCTCGAAAAAGCGGAAGTTTTGCCGCGGATCGCGCTTTTCGGGCGGCACCACCAGGCCGCGCGGCGGCGCCACCCCGCCGGGCGTGGAGGTGGCGATGAAGGCCTGGATACGGTCCAGCGTGTCGATGGTGATCCGCTTACCCTCCCGCAGCCGGTGCACCAGCTTGCCGTCATTCACGGCGCGGCGGCCGAACGTCGTCTCGGCCATATCCGCCCGGCGGCAGAAGTCGGTGATCTGGCTGAGGATCTCGTCGTTCTTCATTGGGCCAGGACGGTGGGACCGCTGTGGGCAGGGAGTGGACGGTGGACACCCCTATCACCATCTGCCCACTACTTGAAGCCCTCTCCTCCTCTCAATCAAAGCGAGCATGAATGAACAACACTACCGACCACCGCGCGCGGCGACTTGTCGGCCGCAGCCGACGAGCGAAGGCGGAAGCAACCCATCTTCCTTCGCGCTTACGTGGAGATGGATTGCTTCGTCGCTTCGCTATTTCGCAATGACGGCGAGGTTATCTGCCCCACACCTCTTCGGCGACTTCCACTGCGAGCCTGAGCTTCGCCCACTGCTCTTCTTCGGAAAGGACGTTGCCTTCCTCGGTCGAGGCGAAGCCGCATTGCGGCGAGAGAGCAAGCTGGTCGAGCGGCGCGAATTTCGAAGCCTCCTCCAGGCGTCGCTTGATGGCGTCCTTGCTCTCGAGTTCGCCGAACTTGGAAGTAATGACGCCGACCACCACGACCTTGTTGCCCTTCGGCAGATAGCGCAGCGGCTCGAAACCGCCGGCACGATCGGAATCATATTCGAGGAAATAGCCGTCGTAGTTGGTGCCGCCGAGCAGCGTTTGCGCCACCGGCTCGTAGCCACCAGAGGAGATCCAGGTGGAGCGGAAATTGCCGCGGCAGACATGGGTCGAGATCACCATGTCGGACGGACGGTCCGCGATCGCGTAGTTGATGACGCGGGCGTAGATCTCCTGCAACCCATCGGGATTGTCGCCGCGCTCACGCGCCTTCTGCAATTCCTCCTGCGAGCAGAGATAGGCCCATACCGTGTCATCGAACTGCAGATAGCGGCAGCCGGCGTCGTAAAACGCCTTCACGGCCTTGCGGTAGGTCTTGCCGAGGTCCTCGAAGAACGGCTCAAGCTCGGGATAGACCTCCTTCGAGATCAGCTTGCGGCCACCGCGGAAGTGCAGCACCGACGGCGCCGGGATCGTCATCTTCGCAGTGACGTGAGCCTGGTCGGCGTATTTCTTCAGAAACCTGAAGTGATCGAGCATCGGGTGGTTGTCGGGGAAATCCAATTTGTCGATCACGCGGATCGCGTCATGACGCGTCTGCACGCCCGCGAACTGGATGCCGGCGTCCGGGTGGAACAGTTCGCAGCCGGTCAGCTTGGCGAGAAAATCGAAGTGCCACCAGGAGCGGCGGAATTCACCGTCGGTCGCGAGCTTCAGGCCAGTGGAGGCCTGGCGGTGTATGACCTTCTCGATCTCGATGTCCTCGATCTTGCGCAGATCCTCGGGCGTGATCTCGCCCTTTTCAAGCTTGGCGCGGGCCTCCTTGATCTTCGGTGGCCGCAGCAGGCTGCCGACCTCGTCGGCGCGGAAAGGAGGTTTTGTTCGTTGCATGGTTTCGACTCCCTAGGGACGGAACTAATGCGCTTTGGCGCCGGAGACCCCAAGATGCCGCTCGAGCACCGTGGGATCGGCCTTCAAGGTATCGCTTGCCGCATCGTGCACGATTGTGCCGCGTTCCAATATCACGACGCGGTCGGCGAGCCCCAGAACCTTTTGCGCGTGCTGTTCTACGATGATCGAGCAGATACCACCAGAGCGGGTGATCGTGCCGAGCGCCTTCAGCAATTCCTCAACGATGATCGGCGCCAGCCCTTCCGTCGGCTCGTCGAGCAGCAGCACCTTCGGATTCAGCGTCAGCGCACGCCCGATCGCCAGCATCTGCTGCTCGCCACCGGAGAGCTGGTTGCCGAAATTGTTGCGGCGTTCTTCGAGCCGCGGAAACATCCGGTAGATTTGCTCGACTGTCCACGGTCCCGGCTGGGCCACTGCGGTCATGTTCTCCTCGACCGTGAGGGAGCGAAAGATATTGCGTTCCTGCGGTACCCAGCCGACGCCAGCGCGGGCCCGCTGGTCTGGGCGCAATGCCGTGATGTCTTGCCCACCCAACGACACGGTGCCGCCGAAACGGCGGGTGACGCCGACGATGGAATTGATCAGCGTGGTCTTGCCGGTGCCGTTGCGCCCGAGCAGCGCCAGCACCTGGCCTTCGGGGAGCGACAGCGTCATGCCCGGCAGCACCACCGCCTCGCCATAACCGGCACGCAGGCCCTCGATCGCGAGCAGGTCAGGCATTGGCTGCCTCGCCGAGATAGACCGCCTTCACCTGCGGGTCGCGCGCTACGGCATCCGGCGGACCTTCGGTCAATAGCGCACCATTGACCAGCACCGAGATGCGGTCGGCGAAGGAGAATACGAGATCCATGTCGTGCTCGATCAGGAGCACGGTCACCTCGCGCGGCAGCGCCGCGACTGCGGCCAGGATGTCGTGGCGCTCGATTTCGGGTACGCCGGCCGCCGGCTCGTCGAGCAGCAGCACGCGGGGTCTGGCGGCGATCGCGACCGCGATCTCGAGCAGGCGCTGCTTGCCATAGGGCAAAGTGACGGTGAGCTCGTTCATGACGTCGAGCAAATGAAACCGCGTGAGGATATCCGCGATCTCGGCATTGACGTCTGCCCGCGTCCCCATCCGCCGCCACCAGTCGCCACCGCGGCCCATCCGTTCGGAGACCGCGAGCCCAATGGTCTCGAGCGGCGTGAGATCGGGATAGAGCTGATTGATCTGGAACGTACGCGACAGGCCGCGCAGCACGCGCCTGTGCACCGGCAGGCTGGTGATGTCGTTGCCTTCGAGCAGGATGCGGCCGGCATTGGGCCGCAGCACCCCGGTGAGCAGGTTGATCACCGTGGTCTTGCCGGCCCCGTTCGGCCCGATCAAAGCGTGGCGGGCGCCCTGCTCGATCCGAAGCGAAAGCTCGCGCGTGACACGCAAGCCGCCGAAGGATTTATCCAATCCCCTGGTTTCCAGCGCGATCGTCATGACGGGTCGCTCTCAGGGACCACGACAACGGCCCGGCGGCCGGCAAATTGCCGGATGATGAGGTTCGGCAGCCAAAGCACCCAGCGATGGATGCGGGCGCGGCCGACCAGAACGATCGCGACCAGCACCAGCCCGATCCAGAACAGCCAATATTGCGGCGTGATGGTCGAAAACAGCTCCTGCAGCATCTTGAACACGACGGCACCGATCAGCCCGCCATAGAGATAGCCGGTTCCGCCGATGACAAGCATCAGCATTAAATCAGCCGAACGCTCGAACGAGAACACGTCGAGCGAGGCGAGCGCCGTCGTCTGTGTGAACAGCGCGCCGGCGATGCCGGCATAGAACGCCGAGACGGTGTAGATCGCGATCAATCGGCGATTGACGGGAATGCCGATCGCGGCGGCGCGCAGCGGGTTGTTCCGGATCGCCCGCAGCGACAGGCCGAACGGCGAATGCACGATCCGCCGGGCGAGCAGGAACAGGAGGAACAGCACGATCAGCGAATAGAAAAAACCAGTCTTGCCGAAGATGTCGAACGTGAAGCGGCCGAGGATCGGCTGCATCTCGATGCCCTGCAATCCGTCGGTGCCGCCGGTGATATCGGAGAAGCGTTCGGCGAGCGCTTCCAGGAGCAGCGCGATGCCGAGCGTCACCATCAGCCGGGTCAGATCGACGCCGCGGATGACAAGGAAGCTCGTGAAGAAGCCCAGTACCATCGCAGCAAAACCTGCGACCACGAGCGCAAGCACAGGCTCGCTGATGATGCCATGCAGCGCCAGCAGCCCTGCGGAATAGGCGCCGACGCCGAAGAACGCGGCATGCCCGAGCGAGACGATGCCGGCATAGCCGAGGATCAGGTCGAGCGACAGCGCGAACAAAGCGAGCCGCACGATGTCGGTCATGATCAGGTAGCGGGATGGAAACAGGAAGCCACAGGCGACGACCACGATCCAGAACGCAATCTCGCCCGGCCGCCAGCGGGCACTGGCAACCGCATGCGTGGAGACGTCAGGAAGCGTGGTCATCGCGCCCTCAACGCGCGGCCGTGCGGCCGAACAGGCCGTTCGGACGCCAGATCAGGATCACGATCATGATGGTGTAGATCACGAAGGGTCCCATCTTCGGGACATAATACTTGCCGGCGACATCGCCGATGCCGAGCAAGAGCGAGGCCAGGAATGGCCCGGTGATCGAGGAGGAGCCGCCCACCGTCACCACGATCAGAAAGTAGATCATGAATTTGAGCGGGAAATACGGATCGAGACCGAGGATCTCCGCGCTCAACGCGCCGCCGAGCCCGGCCAGCCCACAACCGAAGGCGAAGGTAAACGCAAACACCTGCGGCACATTGATGCCGAGCCCGATCGCGGCGCGGGGATCATCGACCGCTGCGCGCAGGCGGCTGCCGAAGCGCGTGCGCGCCAGGATCAATTGCAGCGCGACCGTGAGGAAACCGCAGATCACGATGATCATCAGCCGGTAGCGGCCGATGCCGACCCCGAACAAATCGAACTGCCCCTCGAGGGCCGCCGGCAATTTGATGAAGACCCGCGTCGAACCCATGATGTAGTCGACCGCTGCGACCGACATGAAGACAAGGCCGATCGAGAACAGCACCTGGTCAAGATGGCTGCGCGCATAGAGATGACGGTACAGCGCTCGCTCCAGGACCACGCCAATCGCAGCACTCGCGACGAAGGCAAGCGGCAGCGCCACAAAGAACGGCCAGCCGGAATTGTTCACCAGCACCGCGCAGATGTAGCCGCCGGCCATCGCGAAGGCGCCGTGCGCGAGGTTGACGAAGTTCATCAGCCCGAGCGTCACCGCGAGCCCGCAAGCGAGCACGAACAGCAGCATGCCGTAGGCGACCCCGTCGAACAGGATGGTGAAGAGACTGGTCATTGGAGGTCGGAGAACTCTAACAGGAACTCGTCATTCCGGGGCACGCGAAGCGTGAACCCGGAATCTTGCTCAGTAACCTCGGGATTCCGGGTTCGCTGGCTTCGCCAGCGCCCCGGAATGACAGCGGGGAGCGTCACTTCTTGGTCTTGCCGGGGTCCTTGACGGCCTCGAACGTAGCGAACTCCACATTGTAGAGTTCGCCGTCGACCTTCTCGACCTTGCGGATATAGATGTTCTGGACGATGTCGCGTGTCTCGGGGTCGATCGAGATCGGCCCCCGCGGGCTCTCCCACTTCATTCCCTTCATCGCCGCGATCAGCTTGTCGCCGGTCGCGTCGCCGCCAGTCTTCTTCAGGGCTTCATAGATCAGATGGATGCCATCATAGCCGCCGACCGCCATGAAGCCGGGCCGGTTGTTGAACGCCTTCTTGTAGGCGGCCACGAATTCCTTGTTGGTCTGCGAGGGATGCGCGGCGGAATAGAGATGCGCGGTGACCGCGCCGAGCGCGGCGTCGCCCATGTTGTTGAGGAGATCGTCGTCCATGACGTCGCCGGGCCCGATCACCGTGATGCCGCTCTTGTCCAGCCCGCGCTCGGCATATTGCTTCATGAAATTGCCGCCCTGCCCGGCCGGCACGAACACGAACATGGCGTCCGGCTTGGAATCCTTCATCCGTTGCAGGAATGGCGCGAAGTCGGGATTGGCGAGCGGCACCTTCACCTCTTCGACGATCTCGCCGCCGCCGGCCACGAAATGCTCCTTGAAGGAAGCGAGCGCGTCATTGCCGGGCGCGTAATCCGAGGTCAGGGTCGCCACCTTCTTGATGCCGTTCTTGACCGCCCAGTCGCCGATGATGGTGGAAGACTGCGGCAGCGTGAAGCTGGTGCGGACGATATAGGGCGAGCGCTCGGTGATGATGGAGGTGCCGGCCGCCATCACGATTTCCGGAACTTTCGCCTGCGTCGCCAGGGGCGCCGCAGCGAGCGCGGCCGGGGTGACGCCGAAACCGGCAATGATGTTCACTTTCTCGTTGACGATCAGCTCCTGGGCGAGCCGCTTGGTGTTGTCGGGAACCGCGGCGTCGTCCCTCAGGATGATCTCGATCTTCTTGCCAGCGACCGTGTCCCCCTTCTGCTGCATATAGAGCTTGATCGCGTTGTCGATCTGCTTGCCGGTCGAGGCCTGTCCGCCGGTCATCGGCACGATCAGGCCGATCTTGACCGTTTCCTCCGCCTGGGCGGGCACGACTGCCGCTGCGGCGGCAATGGCGCCTGCAGCCAGCAACAATTGACGGCGAATGAACATGAACGCTTCTCCCCCTCATCGTTCTTGCGGATCGAACGGCCCTTGCCTCACCATAGCCCAGATTGTTCGGCGGTGTAGCGCGGCGAAAGGCGTTGTCCGGCACCGGTTTGTCAAGCCAACGTAAGGATGGTGCCGGCGCAATGACCGCCAGGAGCTGCCGATAGCTTAAGGTTCTATAATACCTCCAACAAGACCTGATAAGGCTATCTTACCATTTCGAAACTAGGGTCCGCTGACCCGCGCCAACGGTTGGCGCAGTTCGGTCCAAATCTTCAAGCCCACGACACCCTGCATTGCGATGCCAACCAGCGCCCGCCCTCTCGCAACCCTCTTCGCCCTAGCTCTGACAGGCTGTGCCTTGGGCGGATGCGGTACCGTCAACGAGAAGCTGTCTGCCGGCACGGCGGACCTCATTCCGGCCTGGGCGGGCGGGCTGCCCGCGGACGCCCCACCCCGGCCCGGCACCGCCAAATATGACGAATTCATGCGCGAGCGGGAACGCAAGCGGATGATGCCGGCTGCCGAGCGCGGCGACGATAACAAGCCGGCACCGACCTCGCAGGACACCGCTCATTGAGGACGGGCGAGCGCCACTCCGCTCAGTCGACGAACACCACCGTCTTGCGTCCGTTGGGGATCACGCGGTCCTCGAGATGGTAGCGGATCGCGCGGGCCAGCACCCGGCGCTCGATATCCCGGCCCTTGCGGACGAGGTCGTCGGGCGTATCGCGGTGGCTGATGCGCTCGACGTCCTGGTCGATGATCGGCCCTTCGTCGAGGTCACCGGTGACGTAATGGGCAGTGGCGCCGATCAATTTGACGCCGCGCTCATGGGCCTGGTGGTAGGGGCGCGCGCCCTTGAAGCCCGGCAGGAACGAATGGTGGATATTCATGCAACGGCCCGCGAGCTTGGCCGACAGCTCGTCCGACAGGATCTGCATGTAGCGTGCGAGCACGACGAGGTCGGCGCTCGTGTCCTCGGCGAGCTTCCAGAGCGCGGCTTCCTGCTCGCGTTTGGTCTCCCTGGTCACAGGCAGGTAGTGGAACGGGATTTCACCGAAATCGAGATGGCTGTAGGTCTCGCGCGGATGGTTGGAGACGATCGCGGTCGGGATCATCTGCAATTCGCCGGTGCGCCAGCGATAGAGGATATCGACCAGGCAGTGATCGGATTTGGAGACTAGCAGCATCACACGGCGGCGACTTGCGCGGTCGCGCATCTGCCAAACCATGCCGAAACGCTCGGCGATTGCGGTAAAGCCGGTCTGCAGCGCCGACAATTCGACCGCGAGGTCGGCGGCGGTGAACACCACCCGCATGAAGAATTTCTTGGTTTCGATATCGTCGAACTGCTGGGCGTCCAGGATGTTCTGACCATTATGCGCGAGAAAGGTCGAGACCGCCGAGACGATACCGGGACGGTCGGGGCAGGACAGAGTCAGGACAAATTGGGGGTCGGACATGGCGATGGATCGAGACTTGGCCGATGACGGCTTGATTGACTAAGGCTTGGGCTGCCGCAGGAACGGCTGATTTGCGGGCCCTGCTCTACCACCGCCGTCGCCCTTGCGCCAATCCCGCGGCAGGGGCCAAATTAAACTCTACGAGAGGCACATCATGGCTGACCGGCTGAACGGCTACCGCATCCTGATCCTGGAGACGCGCGAGGAGGCGCAATTCTCCCGCCTGCTCGCCGAACAGGGCGCCGACGTGCTGCAATGTCCGATGTTCGCGATCCACGATGCGCCGGATCCGGCGCCGATCGAGGCCTGGATCAAGCGTTGTATCGAAAACCCCTTCGACGATCTGGTGCTGATGACCGGCGAGGGCCTGCGGCGCTTGATGAAGGTCGTGCGCCGCGTCGGCGTCGAGCAGGAGTTCATTGCAGCGCTGACCAAGGCCCGCAAATTCGCCCGTGGCCCAAAGCCCGGCCGTGCGTTGCGCGAAATCGGGCTCGAGCCGCAGGTGACGACGGAGAAACCGACCTCGGAGGGCGTCATCGAGATGCTGTCCCGGATCGATCTGAAGGGCCATCGCCTCGGCCTCCAGCTCTATCCGGACAAGGATCACGGCGCGTTGATCGGCGCGATCGAAGCCCAGGGCGCGGAGGTCGATACCGTGCTGCCCTATGTCTACGATCCCAAGGCGGCCGACGCCAACATCGTCGTCGCCATCGACGAGATGGCGGAGGGCCGGATCGATGCGATCGCGCTGACCAACCTGGGCCAGGTGCGCCGGCTGTTCGAAGCCGCGCAGGCGCGCGGCTATGAGGACAGGCTGCGTCAGGGCCTTGACCGAACCTCGATCGCCTCAGTGGGGCCGGCGGTCTCCGGCGAGCTCGCCTCACACGGCCTGCGCACCGATATCGCGCCGGCGAACGACGCTTACTTCATGAAGCCGCTGATCTCGGCGATGGCGGTGGCACTGGCGAAGCAGCCGCCGCGGATGGGGACGAAATAATTCACTCTCCGCGTCATTGCGAGCGCAGCGAAGCAATCCATCTCGCCACTTGTGGAGGCATGGATTGCTTCGCTGCGCTCGCAATGACGAGTGGTAGGGCTGGGTGCTATTCCGCGGCCTGCTGGCTTTCGCTGAGATAACCCTGATAGGCGAGCCCGATGCCGTCTTCTAGCGATGTCTTCGCTTGCCAGCCAAGTGCGGCCAGCCGGCTGACGTCGAGCAATTTGCGCGGCGTGCCGTCGGGCCGCGAGGTGTCATAGCTGATCTCGCCGTTATAGCCGACCGCGGCCGCGACGACGCGGGCGAATTCCGCGATCGTGATGTCCTTGCCGGTGCCGATATTGACCAGGCCGCTGTCGGAATAGACCTTCATCAGGTGGATGCAGGCGTCAGCGAGATCGTCGACATAGAGGAATTCGCGCCGCGGCGTGCCGGTGCCCCAGACCACGACATTCTTCGTCCCGGACGCTTTCGCCTCATGGAAACGGCGGATCAAGGCCGCGACGACGTGGCTGTATTCGGGGTGATAATTATCACCGCGACCATAAAGATTGGTCGGCATCACGCTGATGAAATCCGCGCCGTACTGGCTACGATAGGTTTCCGTCATCTTGATGCCCGCGATCTTGGCAATCGCGTAGGGCTCGTTGGTCGGCTCCAGCGGCCCGGTCAGCACCGAGTCCTCGCGCAGCGGCTGTGGCGCCAGGCGAGGATAGATGCAGGAGGAGCCGAAGAACATCAGCTTCTCGGTTCCGTTGACGTGAGCCGCGTGGATCACGTTGGTTGCGATCGCCAGATTGTCGTAGAGGAACTCGGCGCGCAGCAGGTCGTTGGCGGCGATGCCACCGACTTTCGCCGCCGCCAGGAACACCGCCTGCGGCCGCCTGGCGGCAAACCACCGGTTGACCGCGGCCTGGTCGCGCAGATCGACCTCGCCGCGCGGCGCCGTCAGAAGCTCGACATCCTCCTGTGCAAGCCGTCGCACCAGCGACGAGCCGACCATGCCGCGATGGCCGGCGACAAAGACCGTCTTGCCTTTCAGCTCAAACGGCTTGCTTGCCATTGGCGGCCTCCTGCCTGGCCTCGGCGAGGTCGCTCGCCACCATCTCCTTCACGAGCTGGGCAAAGCTGGTCTTCGGCTTCCAGCCGAGCTTCTCGCGCGCCTTGCTGGCGTCGCCGATCAAGAGGTCGACCTCGGTCGGCCGGAAATAAGTCGGGTCGATACGGACCACGGTCTTGCCGGATTTTGTGTCGACCCCGATCTCGTCAACGCCCTTCCCGCGCCACTCGATTCCGCGCCCGACTTCGGCAAACGCAAGTTCCACGAATTCGCGCACCGAGCGCGTCTCGCCAGTCGCCAGCACGAAATCGTCAGGCGCATCCGCCTGCAGGATACTGTGCATGCCCTCGACATAATCCCGCGCATGACCCCAGTCGCGCTTGGCCTCGAGATTGCCGAGATAGAGCGTCTCCTCGAGTCCGACCTCGATGCGGGTGACGCCGCGGGTGATCTTGCGGGTGACGAAGGTCTCGCCGCGAATCGGGCTCTCATGGTTGAACAGGATGCCGTTCGAAGCATACATGCCGTAGGCCTCGCGGTAGTTCACCGTGATCCAGTAGCCGTAAAGCTTTGCCACGCCATAAGGCGAACGCGGATAGAATGGCGTGGTTTCTTTCTGCGGCACTTCCTGGACCAGGCCGTAAAGCTCCGATGTGGAGGCCTGATAGAACCGCGTCTCCTTCTCCATGCCGAGGATGCGGATCGCCTCCAAGAGGCGCAGCACGCCGATGGCATCGGCATTCGCCGTATATTCCGGGCTTTCGAAACTGACCCCGACATGGCTTTGCGCGGCGAGGTTATAGATCTCGGTCGGCCTGATCTGCTGCATCAGCCGGATCAGGTTGGTCGAGTCCGTCATATCGCCATAATGCAGCAGGAACGGCACGTTGCCGACATGGGGATCCTGATAGAGATGATCGACGCGCGCCGTATTGAACGACGACGAGCGACGCTTGATGCCATGGACGGTGTAGCCAAGGCCGAGCAGATATTCAGCGAGGTAAGCGCCGTCCTGACCGGTGGCGCCCGTGATCAGCGCGACACGTCGCTTGGAGTCCTGAACCGCCATATCCTCTCCGAGGGCACGGAACTGCGCCGGGTTGCGAATGGCCCGGTCTGTAGCATCCGTCCTCCGCGAAGTCTAATGCCATAACCATTTGGAATCAGGCCGTTAGCCTCGAGCTTTCGGGCAGACACGGCGCCGGGCCGGCTGGACTATTCGCCGTAGTGGCGGAGACGTTCGAGGTCGACAATGGTCACGCCGCCATATTCCAGCCGCAGGAGGCCCTCCTTCTCCAGCCGCTTCAGGCACTGGTTCGCATTCTGCCGCGAGATGCCGGAAAGCGCCCCGATTTCCTCCTGCGTGATCTCGAGATGGCGCGACAGCTCGGGGTAGAGAATTGGGTTGAACAGGGAGGCGATGGATCGCGCCAGCCGCGCGGTCGCATCCAGGGTACGGCCATATTCCAGGAGCGCAATGAACTGGCCAAGCCGCTCGTTGAGCTGCGCCACCAGGAAACGGTTGAACGCCACACTGTTCTCGAACAGCCAGACGAAGGTCTTGCGGTCCATCATGGCCAGCCGCGTGTCGCGCAGCGCCACCACGTCGTAACGCCGCGCTTCGTTCTTCAGCACCGACCCCTCGCCGAACCAGGCGCCGGCAGTCAGTCCGGCGAAGCTTGCGGCCTTGCCGCCGCGGGAGACGATGCCCATCCGCGCCAGCCCCGTGACCACGCCGGTCCAGTAGTCAAAACGGTCGCCGCGCATGAAGATGAATTTATTGGCGCCATAGGATTTCTCGGTGATGCCGCTGCGCGCGACCTCGATCTCGCGGTCGTCCAGCTCACGCGACCAGGCCGCGATGCGCTTCAGGTAATCGGCAGCAATCATGATCTCGTTGACTGTCGTCCGTCTCGCCATGCTGCACCGCAACAACACGCAGGCCGAACGAAATTTGCCGGCCAATTGTCGGGCACAAGACATTTCACCGTACCGCTTTGCCCTATGGAGGGCCACCGGCGCAATGTCATCTGCACGACACGCGTGGAAGCACGAACGGGCAAGGTGCCGGGTGCGGCGTTACCGCGCATGAGCGGTCGCGTTCGCAAGCGGAACGAGGCACCATTAGTCGGATGGCTTAGCCGGAACGGCCGATGTAAGATTATCGCTGTCTTTGCAACAAGAGACAAAGAGCGCGTGAAGCGCCGCTTCTGGAGGGAATAGGTGGATTACACGTTGGAGGTGCGCGGGGTGTCGCTGCGCTTTGGTGGCGTCCGCGCGCTGACCGAAGTGAGCTTTGGCGTCAAGCCCGGCGAATTGTTCTCCATCATCGGCCCGAACGGCGCCGGCAAGACCTCGATCGTCAACTGCATTTCCGGCCGCTACAAGCCGACCGAAGGCCAGCTTTTCTATCGTGGCAAGGATATCACGGGCCTCAATCCGAACGCCCGGCCCTCGCTCGGCATCGGCCGCACCTTCCAGAATCTCGCGCTGTTCCACCACATGAGCGTGCTCGACAACATCATGGTCGGCCGCCATCACCTGCTGAAGAATAATTTCATCACCGGAGCGCTGTACTGGCTGACCGGCGCGCGGCGCGAGGAGCTCGATCATCGCCGCAAGGTCGAGGAGATCATCGATTTCCTCGACCTGCAATCGGTGCGCAAGGCAACCGCCGGCACGCTTCCCTACGGCCTGCGCAAGCGCGTGGAACTTGCCCGCGCGATGGCGCTCGAACCGCAGTTGATCCTGCTGGACGAGCCGATGGCCGGCATGAACTTCGAAGAGAAGGAGGACATGACGCGCTACATCGTCGATCTCAACGAAGAGTTCGGCATGACCGTCGTGATGATCGAGCACGATATGGGCGTGGTGATGGACATCTCCCACCGCGTCATGGTGCTCGATTTCGGCCGCAAGATCGCCGAGGGCGATTCTGCGACCGTGCTCGCCGATCCCCACGTCAAGCGCGCCTATCTCGGCGAAGAGGACGAGGCGCTGGTCGATCCCGACGACGTGCCACTGCCGCGGGAGAGCGCGGCATGATGGATTACGCCGGGCGCGCCGCACAGGCCGACACCTTTCCCAAGATGCTGCGGCTGAATGCCAGGGAAAATGGCCGCGAGATCGCGCTGCGCGAGAAGGATCTTGGTCTGTGGCGTGAATTCACCTGGAACGACTACCAGGCCCGCGTGCGGGAATTCGCGCTCGGCATGATCGAACTGGGTCTTGGCCGCGCTGACGTCATCGGCATCATCGGCGACAATCGCCCGGACTGGGTCGCCGCCGAGATCGCCAGCCACGCAATCGGCGGCATGAGTCTTGGGCTTTATCGCGACGTGCTGGATGAGGAGGCGGCTTATCTCCTGAACTATGGCGAGGCGAAGCTCGTATTCGCCGAGGATGAGGAGCAGGTCGACAAGCTGCTGGGGCTGGCCGACCGCGCGCCGCACCTGAAGCACATCATCTATTCCGATCCGCGCGGCATGCGGAAATATGACGATCCACGCCTGATGGAGGCAAGCAAGCTCGCCGGCCTCGGCCGCGAGCGCGCGGCGCGTGAGCCCGGCCTCTACGACACGCTGGTCGATGCCACCAAAGGCGAAGACGTCGCGATCCTCTGCACGACGTCAGGCACGACAGCCAATCCGAAGCTGGCGATGCTCGCCGCGGGCCGCGTGCTCAAGCACTGCGCGACCTATCTCTTCTTCGATCCGAAGGGACCTGACGACGAATATGTGTCGGTGCTGCCGCTGCCCTGGATCATGGAGCAGGTCTACGCGCTCGGCAAAGGTCTGCTCTGCCGGATGAAGGTCAACTTCGTCGAAGAGCCCGACACCATGATGCACGATTTCCGCGAGATCGCGCCGACCTTCGTGCTGTTCGCGCCGCGGGTATGGGAGGCAATCGCGGCAGACGTGCGCGCCGACGTGATGGACTCGTCGCCGTTGAAGCAAAGGCTCTACGAGCTCGGTATGAAAACCGGGCTTGCGGCGCTCGAGCAAGGCAAGCGCTCGGTGGTCGCGGACCAGCTTCTGTTCCGTGCACTCCGCGACCGGCTCGGGTTCACGCGACTGCGATCGGCGGCCACCGGCGGCGCCGCGCTCGGCCCCGACACCTTCAAATTCTTCCGGGCAATGGGCGTGCCGCTGCGTACGCTCTATGGCCAGACCGAGCTGCTCGGCGCCTATACGCTGCATCCGCCCGGCGAAGTCGATCCCGATACCACGGGCATCGCGATGGCCGAGACGATCGAGATCCGCGTCGACAACCCTGATGTCAACGGCGTCGGCGAGATCGTGGTGCGCCACCCCAACATGTTCTTAGGGTATTACAAGAACCCAGAGGCGTCTGTGGCAGACATCCAGGATGGCTGGATGCGCTCCGGCGATGCCGGCTATTTCAACGATAGCAACCAGCTCGTGGTGATCGACCGCATCAAGGACCTTGCCGAGACCTCGCGTGGCGATCGCTTCTCGCCGCAGTATATCGAGAACAAGCTGAAGTTCTCGCCCTACATTGCGGAAGCGGTGGTGCTCGGTGCCGGCCGCGACGCGCTCGCCTCGATGATCTGCATCCGCTACTCCATCATCTCGAAATGGGCCGAGAAGAGCCGAATCTCGTTCACGACTTATAGCGACCTCTCCTCGCGTCCCGAGGTCTATGCGCTGTTGCGGAAGGAAGTCGAGACCGTCAACGCCTCGCTGCCACCGGCCCAGCGCATCTCCCGCTTCCTGCTGCTCTACAAGGAACTCGACGCCGACGACGGCGAACTGACCCGCACCCGGAAAGTGCGCCGCGGCGTCATCAACGAGAAATACGCCCAGATCATCGACGCGATTTATCGCGGCGACACCAACATTCCGGTCGATACCGTGATCCGTTTCCAGGATGGCACCACCCAGCGCGTGCGGACCACGCTGAAGGTGGTGGACATGGTGGGCGCGGCGACTGCGGAGGCCGCGGAATGAGCTATCTGCAACAGCAAGGCGCGATGCGAGTTGTGGTGCCCTCTCCCCTTGTGGGAGAGGGCCCCTCCGCCAGCAGACAAGGCCTCCATAGGGTGAGGGGTTCCCTCCCCGCACTCCCGATGCGGAGGCGAGCCCTCACCCGGCGTCGCTTCGCGACGCCACCCTCTCCCACAGGGGGAGAGGGTGCAGCGGCGTTCCCCTCTTTCGTTAGTCGCCAATCAACATGAACACCCAATTCCTGCTCCAGCTCCTCATCAACGGCCTCGTGGTCGGTACGCTTTACGGCGTGGTCGCGATGTCGTTCGTGCTGATCTACAAGGCGACCCAGGTCGTGAATTTCGCGCAAGGCGAACTGCTGCTCATCGGCGCCTGGGTGTGCTGGGCGCTGCTCGCCAAATACCAGGTGCCGTTCTGGCTGGGCATGCCGCTCACGCTGGTGTTCATGTTCATCTTCGGCATCGCAATTCAGATCGTGATCCTGCGGCCAATGATCGGCGAACCGATCATCTCCGTCATCATGGTGACGATCGGGCTCTCCACGGTGTTCCAGGCCGCGCTGAAATGGATGTTCGGCGTCAACCCGCAGCCGTTCCCCCGCGTATTCCAGAGCCAATCGGTCCACCTGTTCGGCCTCCAGATCCAGACCGTCTACGTGATGAGTCTCGTGGTTTCGATCGCGATGATGATCGGCATGGCCTGGTTCTTCCGCGCCTCCAAATACGGCCTGGCGATGCGGGCCACCGCCTTCAACCAGCAGGTCGCACAGTCGCTTGGCATTTCCGTGAAAAGCGTGTTCGCGATGGCCTGGGCGATTTCGGCGACCGTGTCGGCGGTCGCGGGCGTCGTCGTCGCCGTCGTCAACGGCGTCTCTTCCGGTCTCTCCGCCTATGGCATCAAGGTATTTCCGGCGGCGATCCTCGGCGGGCTCGATTCGGTCGGCGGCGCCGTGCTCGGCGGCATCATCATCGGGCTGCTCGAGAATGTCGCGCAATATGTCGACAGCCAGTACCTGCACTGGGGTAATCTCTACGAGATCGCGCCGTTCTACGTCTTGATCATCATCCTGATGATCAAGCCCTACGGCCTCTTCGGCACCAAGGATATTGAGCGGGTCTGACCATGGCGACGCGTTCCCTGATTCCCTCCGGCGACTTCCGTACGACGTACGGGGCCGACACCACGATCTTTCCGACCATCACCAGCCGCAATTTCGCGATCGCCGGCATCGTGCTGGCCTGCCTCGCGCCTTACGTCTTCGCGAACTACTGGCTCAGCATCTCGATCCAGATCGGCATCTTCGCGATTGCGGCACTCGGCCTCAACGTGCTGGTCGGCTTCACCGGGCAGATCTCGATCGGCCACGCGGCGTTCTTCCTGCTTGGCGCCTTCACTTCGGCCTATATCTCGAACAACGCGCCGATCCCGGTATTCTTCGCCATTCCACTTGCGGGTCTCGTCACCGCGCTGGTCGGCCTGATCTTCGGCGTGCCGGCGGCGCGGCTCAAGGGGCTTTATCTCGCGATCGCGACGCTCGCCGCACAATACATCCTGCTCGATTTCTTCTCCCGCGCCGAATGGTTCTCCGGCGGCTCGGTGCCGGCGAGCGCCGAGCCATTTTCGATCTTCGGCTACACGCTGCGCGGCGACCGCCAGTATTTTTATGTCGTGCTGGCTTACGTGGTCGTCAGCTATCTTCTGGTCACCAATTTGATGCGCACGCGCGATGGACGCGCGTTGATTGCGATCCGCGACCATTATCTTTCCGCCGAGATCATGGGCATCAACCTCACCAAATACCGAACGCTGTCGTTCGGCATTGCCGCATTCTTCGCGGGCATCGCCGGCGCGCTCTATGCGCACTATCAGCTTGTCGTCTCGCAGGAAGGTTTCGGCATCGAGCGCTCCGTGCTGTTCCTGGCCATGGTCATCATCGGCGGCACGGGCTCAGTGGTGGGCACGCTGATGGGCACAGCCTTCGTGGTGCTGCTGCCGGAGGCAATGGAGTGGCTCAGCCTGCAATTGAAGGGAAGCGCGATAGACAGGGCGCTGGAGCTCAACAACAACATCACGTTTCTGCGCGAGATCGCGATCGGGCTGATCATCATCGCGTTCCTGATGTTCGAGCCGGACGGGCTTGCGCATCGCTGGCGGCAGATCAAGGCATATTGGAAACTCTACCCGTTCTCACATTGAGGTCGGGGCAAAGACTTACAAACGCATCAACGAATAACAGGAGGAAAGACCATGACGATTAGATCTCTTTTGAGCACGGCTTCGCTGGCGCTGCTGATCGGCGGCGCATCCGTGGCCGCGCAGGCCCAGATCGCGATCGGCCACCTCGCCGACTATTCCGGCGGCACCTCGGACGTCGGCACGCCCTACGGCCAGGCCGTCGCCGACACCTTTGCCTGGGTCAACAAGAACGGCGGCATCGGCGGCAAGAAGCTCAATGTCGATACCAACGACTACGGCTATCAGGTGCCGCGCGCGATCGCGCTTTACAAGAAATGGTCGGCGCCCGACAGCAAGGTCGCGGCGATCATGGGCTGGGGCACCGCCGATACGGAAGCGCTGACCGGTTTCCTCGCCCAGGACAAGATCCCCGATATTTCCGGCTCCTATGCGGCAGCGTTGACCGATCCGGAAGGCACCAGCGGCAAGGCCAAGCCCGCGCCCTATAATTTCTTCTATGGTCCGAGCTATTCTGACTCGCTGCGCGCCATGCTGATGTGGGCAGCGGACGATTGGAAAGCCAAGGGCAAGCCGGGCAAGCCCAAATTCGTCCATATGGGCGCCAACCATCCCTATCCGAACGCGCCGAAGGCGGCCGGCGAAGCCATGGCCACCGAGCTCGGCTTCGAGGTGCTGCCGCCGCTGGTGTTCGCGCTCACCCCCGGCGACTACTCGGCGCAATGCCTCAGCCTGAAGAGCTCCGGCGCTAACTACGCCTATCTCGGCAATACGGCGGCCTCCAACATCTCCGTGCTGAAGGCCTGCAAAGCGGCAGGCGCCGACGTACAGTTCCTCGGCAACGTCTGGGGCATGGATGAGAACGCGGCCAAGACCGCCGGCGATGCCGCCGACGGCGTGATCTTCCCACTGCGCACCGCGGTCGGCTGGGGCGGCGATGCGCCCGGCATGAAGACGGTGATGGAAATCTCCAAAATGTCGGATCCTTCCGGCAAGATCTACCGTCCCGTGCACTATATCGCAGCCGTCTGCTCCGCGCTCTACATGAAGGAGGCGATCGAGTGGGCCAACAAGAACGGCGGTGCGACCGGTGAGAACGTCGCGAAGGGCTTTTATCAGAAGAAAGACTGGGTGCCGGCAGGCATGGAAGGCGTCTGCAACGCCTCGACCTGGACCGAAAAGGATCATCGCCCGACCACGAAGGTCGATCTCTACCGCTCCAAGGTCACGGGCTCGACCGACGGCGATCTCAACGACCTCATGGCCAAAGGCACGATCAAGCTCGAGAAGGTCAAGACCGTCGAACTGCCACGCAAGCCGGAATGGCTGGGGTGGTGAGGGAGCGGTCCGTCCCACGCACACGAATTGTCATGCGCGGGCCTGACCCGCGCATCCATCAAGAAACAACGCTTTTCGAGCGATGGATTGCCGGGTCAAGCCCGGCAATGACATCCGAGGGCATTACGAGATGACCCAAACCGTCGAAGCAACTCACCCGGCACCGAGCGCGGTCCCCGCGCCGCCCCTCCTCAGTGTCAACAACATCGAGGTGGTCTACGACGACGTCATCCTGGTGCTGCGAGGCCTGAGCCTCGAAGTGCCCAAGGGTTCGATCGTAGCGCTGCTGGGGGCCAACGGTGCGGGCAAGTCGACCACGCTGAAGGCGATCTCGGGGCTGCTCAAGACCGAAGACGGCGAGGTGACGCGCGGCGAGATCATCTTCGACGGCGAGCGCATCAACGGCATCGATCCCGACAAGATCGTCCGCCGCGGCATCTTTCAGGTGATGGAGGGACGCCGCATCATCGCCGACATGACGTCGCTGGAGAATTTGCGGCTCGGCGCCTTCACCCGCAGCGACGGCGAGGTCAATGCCGACATCGACATGGTCTTCAACTATTTCCCGCGCCTGAAGGAGCGTACGGGGCTGGCCGGCTATCTCTCCGGCGGCGAACAGCAGATGCTGGCGATTGGCCGCGCGCTGATGGCGCGCCCGAAGATGATCCTGATGGACGAGCCGTCCATGGGACTGTCGCCGCTGCTGGTCAAGGAAGTGTTCGCCATCATCAAGGAGATCAACCGCGACCTCGGTGTCACCATCCTCCTGGTCGAGCAGAATGCGCGGGCGGCGCTGTCGGTGGCGAGCCACGGCTACATCATGGAACAGGGCAAGGTGGTGCTCGACGGAACCGCCGACGAATTGCGCGACAACGAGGACGTCAAGGAATTCTACCTCGGCGGCGCCGGCGACCAGCGCAAGAGTTTCAAGAACCTCAAGAGCTTCAAGCGGCGGAAGCGGTGGCTGTGAGCGTAGCCGGGTGCCTATTGCAGCACCTGCTCCGCTTCCGTAACCGCGCAAAGAACATGATAGAACGAAGACGCAGGGATGGTGTCGACCAGCGACTTGCCGTCGCGGTCGAACTGATCGTACCAGCCGCCCGCAACAGGGTGGCTCAGATAATGCCGCTCAAGGCGCGCCAATGCGGCGCGCGCCTCGTCGGCGGCACCCGCCTCGCCGGCTTCAGCTTGCGCAATCCAGGCCTTTGCGATCTCGCTCTGCGGCCACAGGCGCCGAGAGTGACGCCGGATACGGCCCTCAACATTGCCCTCATCGGTGAGGCAACCGGTCGCCTCGTCGCGGTAGCGCAGCGCCGACGCCAGCAATTCACCGCGATAGCGTCCCGTCGGGCAGCCCGTGATGCGCTCAAAACCCTTCAACAGCCAGACCCATTCGGCCAGGTGCCCGGGTTCGACGCTGATGGGCGAAATCCTCGACCAGTCGTCTTCAAAATATTCGCCGAGCACCTGGGTCTGCTTGTCATAGAGATTGGCAAGAAACAGCGCAAAGAACTCGCCGGCGCGCTGCTGAAACGCCAGATCATGTGTTGCATCGAATACGGCGATCATCGCCTCGAACAGATGCATCTGCGGATTTTGCCGCCGCGGCAGGGACGCCGGCGTCCCCTCGAGAAAGCCGCCATTCGGCGAGCGCAGGTGCCCATCGAGATAGGCGAGCAGCGCATCGATCTCCGAGCGCACCTGCGCGTCGCGATCAAGCCCGTAAACGGTGGCGAGCGCGAGCAGCACGAAGGCGTGGTCGTAGGTGTCGCGCCGCGCATCGAGCACCCCGCCGTCGGCCGTCAACCTGTGGACAAAGCCCGGCCGGCCGTCCGGCGCCTTCGCCTTCGTCAACAGGTGATCGAGCCCCTTCAGAGCGATCTCACGGCCTTCCGCGTACCAGCCCATCTGCGCGGCTTTGGCGTAGCAGTAGATCTGCCGGGCCTGAACGAATATGCGCCGCGGCGCGAGCCGATCGGCGCGGCCGTCGGGATCGAGCCGGTCGACGAAGCCCCCTGCCGCATCGTCCCAGCCTTCTGTGCACCACAACGGCAGACAGTGATCGATGACGCGACGCTTCAACCTGCCGACGACATCGGCATCGGAAGGGCCGCTCGCTGCGGCGGTCTGCATATCTGCCATTGCATTTCCCGGAGCATCGCCAGTTCGGCGGGAAGCCGTCTGATAGCACGTCGAAGGCGGAGCGCAATTGGCGCGAACCCGTGAGGATGACCCATGACGGATCACTATGACGCCCGCGAAACCCGCGATCCCGCCCAGCGCGAGGCGGAACTCTTCGCCCGCCTGCCGGAGGTCCTGCGGCGGGCCATGGCGGCTCCGGCCTATGCCGAGCGCCTCGAAGGCGTCGATCCTGCCACCATCACCAGCCGCGCCGCGCTGGCGCGCCTGCCGGTGCTGCGCAAGTCGGAACTCCCGGCCCTGCACAAGGCCGCCCCGCCCTTCGGCGGCCTCGTTGCCGGGCCGCCAGGATCGTTTGCGCGCCTGTTCACGTCACCGGGACCGATCTTCGAGCCTGAGGCCGCCCAGGCCGACGCCTGGCGCGGGGCGCGGGCGCTGTTCGCGGCAGGCTTTCGTCCGGGCGACGTGGTGCTCAACACCTTCAGCTACCACCTCACCCCCGGCGGCTTCATCTTCGATACCTCCGCCCGCGCGCTCGGCTGCGCCGTGATCCCGGCGGGCCCCGGGAATACCGAGCAGCAATTCGAGCTGATCGAGGCCTACCGGCCGATCGGCTACAGTGGCACGCCCGATTTCCTGAAGATCCTGCTCGATGCAGCCGAGAGCGCCAGCCGCGATGTTTCCTCGATCAAGCGCGCGCTGGTGTCGGGGGCGGCTTTTCCGAAATCGCTGCAGGAGGAGATCAAGTTGCGCGGCATCGACGCCTATCAGGCATTCGGCACTGCCGATCTGGGCATGGTCGCGTTCGAGACCGAGGCCCGCGACGGCATGGTGGTCAACGAGGACCTGATCCTCGAGATCGTCAGGCCCGGCACCGGCGCCCCCGTGGCGGAGGGTGACGTCGGCGAGATGGTGGTCACCTCCCTCGACCCGCACCACCCCTGGATCCGCCTCGCACTTGGCGACCTTACCGCGGCCCTGCCCGGGGCAAGCCCGTGCGGGCGTACCAATATGCGCATCAAGGGCTGGATGGGGCGCGCCGATCAGACGACAAAGGTCAAAGGCATGTTCGTGCGCCCCGAACAGATCGCCGAGATCGGCAAACGCCATCCGGAGCTCGGGCGGCTGCGCCTGGTCGTGACACGTTCCGGCGAGACCGACGTGATGACGCTGAAGGCAGAAACAGCCGCGGCGAGCACAGCCTTTCAGAGCGAGCTCGCAGCGACCTTGCGGACGGTGACCAAGCTTGGCGGCAATGTCGAACTGGTCGGCGCCGGCGCGCTGCCGAACGACGGCAAAGTGATATCGGACGAAAGGAGTTGATAGAGACTTCGAGGAAATATGGACTTGCGACAAGTTATCGGCAAGAAAACTCTGATTGGCGTTAGGCACTGAGCATCGATAGGCAGAATTGGATGGCCGCAAGAAGACCAGCAGTCTTTTTCGATCGTGACGGAGTGCTGAACGATGATACCGGCTATGTATTCGAGATCGGCAAGTTGAAATGGATAGAGGGCGCACGCGAGGCAGTAAAAGCCGTCAATGATGCGGGATACTTCGCCTTTGTGATCACCAACCAGTCGGGCGTCGCCAGAGGGCTATACGACGAAACTCAAGTGACCGCGTTACATGAGTGGATGGCAGCCGAGTTGGCGAAGATCGGAGCCCGTATAGATGCGTTCGAATATTGCCCATATCATCCTGAAGCTACGATAGAACGCTATCGTCAGATCAGTGACCGACGCAAGCCTGCACCGGGCATGATAACCGATCTATTGAAGCGCTTCCCGATTGACATCGACCGGAGCATTCTTGTCGGGGACAAGCCTACCGATCTAGAGGCGGCGCGCGCCGCCGGGCTGAAAGGATACTTGTTTTCAGGTCAGAATTTGGAGCGGTTCGTGAAACCGCTCCTGCAATCGAAAAAGACCAAAGCTGATCAAGATGACGGACGAGACGCCTAGCGGACCTCCATGCGGATCAGGCGTTGGCCCAGCTCATATTTGAGGATGTCCTTAGGGCCAGGGTGTCGTACCAGTTCCGAGCCGTTCAGAACATAGAGGTCATCGGTATGCTTGCAGCGCCATTCGCCCTGACCGCTTAGCGGCAGATCGATCTTCTCGCCAAACGCACTCACCCAGCCGACCTGCCGCGCAGGCGTTCCCACCATCATTGACCAATCCTTCGAGCTCTTGGTCAGCGTTGCGCCTGCAGCGAGGAAAGTGCCGACGCCACAGGTAATATCGGGAACCACGGTGGAGTTTGCGCCAAGCGTGGTGCCAGTTTTCACCAGCGTCTTCTTGAAGACAGCATGGCGGTTGACCGCGGCACGGGGAAAGGAGATGTGGGTAAACACCATGTACGGCGCACAGAACACGAAATCCTCGAGCTCGACATGCGAGAAGATCGAGACCGAATTGCCAAGCCGGCACGCATTGCCGACGATGGCATTGCGCTCGACATAGGTGTTTTGGCCGAGGCTGCAGTTCTCGCCGATCACCGCACCTGGCGCGACGTGGGAGAAATACCAGACCCTGGTGAACTTGCCGACCTTCGCCCCCTCCTCGACCACGGCGCTCGGATGGATAAAGGGTTGTGGATCATCTGATTCCGGCGTCCTCATGCAGGATGCTTCTCCTCCCTGGCGCGTTCACAGCACCCCATAGTCGCTGCTGATGCGCCCCTTGACCGCTCCATCCTATATTAAGAAAATCCTTTGCGGATCAAGGCGGAAGTGCAGAAAACCGGCTGAACCCCGAGCCATCTATCCCGATCTTCTGATTAAGACGGATCCCGGACAGGTGAACGGGGGGCAGTCCTCGCTCAGACCTTGCGATATTCGCGATACCAGTTCACGAATCGTTCGATGCCACCCTCAATCGTGGTCGCAGGCTTGAACCCGATGTCGCGCGCGAGATCGTCGATATCGGCGTAGGTCGCGGGCACATCGCCCGGCTGCATCGGCAGCATTTCCTTCGTTGCCGTCCGGCCTTTTCTCAGCCGGCTCGTGGTTGGAATCTCTTTGGGGGGTAGCTCCAATTGGACCGTGAGAATGAGCACCCACACGAGTGTGGAACAAAGGTTTTCTAATAGCGGTGCCGGAAACGGTGTCGGCACCGCTTCGATGAGCAATATGACTGCGTAGCGTCTTGATTAGCGCTTGCGCCGTAGAATAGTCGCGTCTTGCCCTCCCTTTGGAATATCGAAGTATCCGGACCATTGACCAGGAAGAACATCACCAACGACCTCCAGTCCGGACGAAGCTACAAGCGCTTGCATCTCGGTGTCTATATAGGCGACGGCGCCCATTGGCGATTTTGGATCGTTGATCAAACAGCCTTCTTCTAGGACGTGCTCGAAACGAAGATTGAACGGCGTGAGATTGACCGTTCTTGCCTTCGCGAGGATTTCGTCGTTCACGATAAACCACGTCGCAAAGGCGGTGCCGGTGGGCTTCAACACGCGGGCAAATTCGCGCAGATAGTGCGCGATATCCACCTTCCTCATGTGCGTAAAGACCGACCATAGGATAATTCGATCGATGGAGGCATCTGGCGGTGGAAGCCTCACGTCGGTCGTTCTCATCGTGCCACCAGGATTATGAAGCTGGTCGCCAATATCGAAATGGACAAATTTGAAGTTTGGATGCCTTACAGTGATGTTGTCGCTGCACCACCGGATCGAATCCTTAACGATATCAACGCCGATATAGCTGCCCTTCGCGCTGAGGACATTTGTAAGCGGGATCGCGTCCCGTCCGATGCCGCAACCGATCTCTAGAACAGCATGATCTGGATCGATCGGGGTGTGCTCTTTGAGAGCGGCCATATGGAATTCGCACATCGGCTCAAACGTGTCAGGGCCCCCTCCGGTAAGGTTCATCAGGCGGATTGGAATGTCATAGCCAAAATGGCGCGTTATTGGCTCTCTTAGCGACATTAGGATCCCCTCGTTACCCAGACCATGATGTCTAGCAGCCTAACCTGATTGTAAGCAAGTCGCCCTTCGGACCGGCTTGGCGCCGCCTATCGATGCGGTTGGACCTATCGTTTTCGGCACAAGCACTTAATCGCCATAAGCTCGAAAATCGAGGTCCTGGGCGGTCTCAGAACTCTTCCAGGCGGCTATCAGTCCCTGGCCGACCGGTTCATAGGACAATTGCAGCAAGGTCTTTCCGCCGCTGATTTGAATGATCGGTTCGAAGGTGAACATGGCATAGTTGTTGTCGCGCACAAGTGCGGCGTTCAACCGTGACTTGCCCAGAACGTTCCCGTTGTCGTCGAGCACTGAAAGGGTCAAGAGCCCCTTGTTGATTTGTCCGTAGGTGGATAGACGAACGTCAATTGCTCGGATGGTGTGAGCCGGAGTGGGAATTTCCGCGGTGATCGTGGTCCGAATGAGGGATGGGACACCTTTCCGCCCATCAGCGAAAGTCGAAACAAATCGCGAAGACGCCGGTTGGCACGGAGTACCCTCGTCGCAGTCTATCTTCTCCCAGGACACGGAGAAGGGCTCGTTGTAGTCGCTAAGGTTCTCGCTCTCGAAGCGGATCGCAACGACCTTCGGTCCTTCCCAATCGAGGCCACCGAGGAATTTATAGAGCGTGGAATAATTCTCAAAGAGCGGAGCTATCCAGACGCCGGTCATCAGGTGCGGCGGCATCAGCCGATATCTTTGCTCGGTGCCGTCCGAAAGGATGTAGACGAGGTGTATCGGGCTGAGGCGGAAGAGTGCCTCTTTGAGTTTCGAGGAAAGAGATTTGGTGAGATCAACCTTGACCCGCAGAATTGCCGAGGTCGGCGTCGGAGGCAAATAAATCGTTTTGTTCCAGCGCGCCAGTTCCGACTTGAAAGGCGTCGGCTCGCTAAAACCTCGCTCCGCGTCCGAGAGGCGTTCCAGCAAGCCAACCTGAAGTTTTGAAGGGTCATTCTCCACGAACACTGTTCGATAGTGTCGCATCACCTGCAGGAACGCGATCGGATCATCGAAAAGTTGGTGACGGTCGTCGACTCCGGCGATCGAGTCTCTCGGATGATGCATGATCAGAAAGCTTGGCGCGTTTGGACCCCGCAAAAAATCGGCGTTGAGGCTATCGAGATGTTCCGTAAAGGCATTGAAATGCTGAAAAACCGGCTTGAGGCGCCAGTTCAGTTGGGGATTGGCAGCCACAAGGCTGAGTTCATAGGAATATGCGTCGACCGTCTTTTTGCCGATGCGATTCAGAGTATCGGCCTCGAGCCGAGAACCCGCCAATTGTGAGTCTGAGACCTGCCGGAGGTACAATCGATACTGCGAATAGTGACGGAGGTGAGCCAACGGCTCCAGCCCGCCAGCAATTCTAGGCGTGAACTTGAGATTAGCATTGTCAAGTGCTGTTGCGGCCAGGAGTGTGATGGCAGTCGCCCCGAGGATGCCGATCGTAGGTCGGTAGAAGGCAAGGGTGAACCAACCATTTATTGTGTTACTCGCCGAGGCTGGCGATTTGCTCAGATGCAAGATCGAGACGCAGAACGTCGAGAACGCCAGGATGATAACGAGCGCGAAAACGTGAGCGTCGTATCGAACGACGCCATGTTTCCAGGCGATGGCGACCAATGGAATTATGGTTGCCAGCGCATGCAAGTTGCGCCAGCGGGGCAGCAGTCCAGCGAAGATCGCGAGCAGCGCCATAGCCGACAAGAACAGGCTTAAGCTTAGTCTCTCGTTTGCTCGAGAGGCGCTCATTGACGCGGTATATCCGGCGGACAATTGCAGTGAGTTGTAGAAATATGAGGAAATTCCTTCGACGGATCCACTGAGGATAATCCAGGCGACACAGAAACTCACCGCGGTTGATATGATTGCGACAGCGGCGCGTCGAGAGATCTGGCGAATTGAGGTGAACGGTACCAGCGTGCTTGCGATTATGGCACCGAGGCAGCTGACGCCAATCGTCACCTTCATCAAGAGCCCGACAGCAGCTATCAGTCCGCAGCATGCGATGATCGGGGTCCTAAACCGAGGTTCTTCATACCCCAGAAATAACAGCAGCATGACGAAGCACGACGGCAGTCTTTCGATATCGATGTAGCCGGATACAACTGCGCCGAGGGCAAGTCCCAGGATCGCGCTCCAGGCCTGTGTACGGCTGACGACGAAGTAGCTCATTGCCGCCGCAAAAGCTGAATACACGATGGTCCAGAAGACGTACCCCACCGTGAAATTGCTGCCGACGTCTTCGATTGCGAGGAGAAATCCGAGCGGTCCGTAGGTATAGATGATATCGGTTCCAAACCGCGCCCCGGTGGAAGCCCCGAGGTTCAAGATGTAAGGAAATGACTCGTCCAGCCCCGGGAGCATCGGTATAACCGGCACTCGGTATGCCTGCAGAAAGATGATCAGCGCGCCGATCCAAAAAAGAAGCGGGTACCTGCGGCAAATCCCGATATCAACCAATATAAGCTCCCCCACGTATCATGACCATTCCGCGAGAAAGCCTCGTATCATTCGCGCAAAACTGGTGCAACCCGCGCTGCACAAGCAGTCCGTGGCATCTAACTAAAGTGACCTGCTCCCCTGTTTGCCCTCGTTTATAAGGGGAGAGTCTGTTCTGAGTTTGGCCCCGGTTGGGGCGAGTTGCGAACTCGGGGTCGTCTACGGACTTGATCGATTCTCTCGGTCCCGCGCAGCAATCCGAAACAACTAGTGCGTGGGATTGCGTGGTATTCGAAAGGTTTTCAGCGACAACCGCTGTTCGACTTTCGCGGCGCGCCGGCGCGACAAAGAAGAGCCAGTTTGTTGCCTGGCTTTCCGGCAGTGATGCAGTTGTCCATATCAATCGGAATGACCGCCAAATCTCCCTGAGTAGTGGTGTCTGACCAACTCGCCCGCTCCCATGGGACGACCTTGACATGGTCAAAGATGCGGCGCGCTATATCGAGCGTTCTCACCCGGCCAAGCCAGGGAGTTGCGCGCTTACCCGTCATTGCCTCCAAAACCCTTCTTATGCACGCACGCTCGAGGCGGTCGGCAGCAGCCAACTCGCATGCCGCGACACCGCGCAGTGGATAGGGGCGTTGGATCAATTGATTGGCAGCGAGGAAGCTCCTGCCCGAGCTTACACACTAGGCCGCCAGTATGTTGAGCGCGTGTTAACGAAAGCAGCTCAACTCCAGGCTTGGGATGACGTGCTCACCTCGATCGGGATCGATATATCACACGCCATGCGGCCAGAATCTTGAAGGATCAAAATCGATTCCCTGCGCGAGCCCAGTGCCGATCGGCTGGCCCGACAGCGCGGAGCTAGTCCCCTTGGGCGCGCGGCCTGACCGCAATCACGACGAGCAATCCGAAATTGCATCTTTACGGCCGATTGGATACTCAATCGGTTTGGGGTTAGGGGCGAGAGATTTTCTCCAGATAACAATAGCTTAAGAACGTCGAAGCATTGAGGGCGCACAGCAGGTATTGTAAACTGGTCGACGCGGATATTTTCAGCGCAAAAGATCGGCTGAACGTCTATACAAGGCTAGCTGAACGGGGACAGGACGGCGGATGAAAGTTGTTATTTTGGCGGGCGGCCTGGGAACTCGCATCAGCGAGGAATCTCATCTGAAGCCCAAACCCATGATCGAAATCGGCGGCAAGCCGATTCTCTGGCACATCATGAAAATGTACTCGCACTACGGCATCAACGAATTCATCGTGTGCCTCGGCTATAAGGGCTACGTGATCAAGGAGTATTTTTCGAACTATTTTCTGCACACGTCGGACGTGACGTTCGACATGCGCGACAACAAGATGGAGATCCACGAGAAGTTTGCCGAACCGTGGAAGGTCACGCTAGTCGACACCGGCGAAGCGACGATGACTGGCGGACGGCTGAGGCGTGTCGCGCCGTATCTCCGCGACGAGACGTTCTGTTTCACCTATGGTGACGGCGTATCGGATATCGATATCGATGCGCTGATCAAGGTGCATAAGAAGACAGGACGGCAAGCAACCGTCACGGCGATCCAGCCACCCGGACGATACGGCGCGCTTCGCATCGACGACGGCAAGGTCGAACAGTTCCAGGAAAAACCCGCCGGCGATGGCGCCTGGATCAATGGCGGCTTCTTCGTGCTCGAACCGTCCGTGATCGACTACATCGAGGGCGACGCTACGGTCTGGGAGCAGGCGCCTCTGCAGACGCTTGCGGCAAAGGGGCAACTCACCTCCTACCAACATGATGGTTTCTGGCACGCGATGGACACGTTGCGCGACAAGAACCAGCTTGAGGATATGTGGGCCAAGGGCCGCGCGCCCTGGAAAAGCTGGTAGAGATGTTTTCTGACATCTATAGCGGCCTGCACGTCCTCGTGACGGGTCACAGCGGCTTCAAGGGAAGCTGGCTGACGCTCTGGCTGGAGACGCTGGGCGCGCGAGTTACCGGCATTTCGCTGCCGCCGGAAACCAGCCCAAACCACTGGGACATCCTGCGCCTCGACATCAATTCGAACTTCATCGATATCCGCGACCAGGAGGCGCTGGAGGGCGCCATTCTGAAGACACGGCCCGATATGGTCTTCCACATGGCGGCGCAGCCGCTGGTGCGCCGGTCCTATTGCAGCCCGGTTGAGACCTGGGCTACCAACGTGATGGGTACGGCCCACGTGCTCGAGGCCTGCCGCAAGCTGTCCGGGCTCAAAGCGGTGGTCGTGGTGACCACGGACAAGTGCTACGAGAACAAGGAGTGGGTTTGGGGCTATCGCGAAATCGATCCGCTGGGCGGTCACGATCCCTACAGCGCCTCGAAAGCCGGTACAGAGTTGGTGGCAGCGAGCTTCCGACGGTCCTTCTTCCACACAGCGGGCAGCCCGTTGCTGGCAACGGCGCGTGCAGGCAACGTGATCGGCGGCGGTGACTGGTCGGAAGACAGGCTGATTCCTGACGTAGTACGGTCGATCGGCGCCGGCCAATCGGTCGAGATACGCTCGCCCAACGCCACGCGGCCCTGGCAGCACGTGCTGGAATGCCTGTCCGGCTATCTTCTGCTTGGCGAGCGTCTGCTCAAGGGTGATCAGTCGTGCCTCGGGGCCTGGAATTTCGGACCGGACCGCGACGGCAATCGAACGGTCAAGAATGTTCTCGAGCAGATGCAAGACGCCTGGCCGGCCGTTGACTGGCACCGCACAGATCAGGAGCAGCCGCATGAAGCCAGACTGCTGCAGCTTGATACCAGCAAGGCGCAGAGCGAACTGGGTTGGCGGCCGGTCTGGAACTTCCAGGAGGGTGTCGCGGCAACTGCCGAGTGGTATCGGGCTTGGCTCGAGCGCAATGAAGCGCTGAGCCGGATCCAGCTCGAGCGCTATATTGCTGCGGCCAGCGCGCGCGGCCTTGTCTGGACGAGGGGCCGCGGGGCATGAAACTGGTCCAAACCGATATCGCCGGGGTCTGGATCGCCGAGACCAGCGTACTTTCGGATCACCGCGGTTCGTTCCAGCGTCTGTTCTGCGCCAATGAGGAAAGCTCCATCATCGGCACGCGCAAGATCGTCCAGATCAACCAGTCGATCACCCGCGCTGTCGGTGCGGTCCGTGGCCTGCACTATCAGAAGCCGCCAATGGCGGAGATGAAGATCGTGCGCTGCTTGCGAGGTCGGGTGTTCGATGTCGCGGTCGACCTTCGCAAGGACTCGCCCACCTTCCTGAAATGGACGGCAATCGAACTTGCTCCGGACAACCGTTGCTCCTTCGTGATCCCCGAAGGATGCGCGCATGGCTTCCAGGTGCTGGAGGAAAACTCCGAACTATTGTATCTGCACACGGCATTCTATTCGTCGCCGGACGAGGGTGCCATTCGATTTGATGATCTGATGGTCGGGGTCGCCTGGCCCCTGCCGCCAAGAGACTTGTCCGCACGTGACTCCTCACATCCCTATCTTGATGCTGGCTTTAAGGGCATAGAGCTATGAAGTGCCGTCACTGTCACGCGCAACTGCAACACGTGTTCCTCGACCTCGGGCACGCGCCACCCTCGAACGCCTATCTGTCGGAAGCGCAGCTCCGCGCGCCGGAGACGACCTTCCCGCTGAAAATCCTCGTCTGCGACACGTGCTGGCTGGTGCAGACCGAGGATTATACCGCAGCGGACGAGTTGTTCTCCAGCGACTACGCCTACTTCTCCTCGACCTCGCAGGGATGGCTGAGACACGCCAAGGCCTATTGCGACAAGATCACTGAAGCGTTGCACCTCACGCGCGACAGCTTCGTCATCGAGGTGGCCTCCAACGACGGATATCTGCTGAAGAACTTCGTTGCGGCGGGCATCCCCTGCCTCGGCATCGAACCGACCGCAAGCACCGCGGATGCCGCCGAGAAGATCGGCGTGCCGGTGCTTCGCGCGTTTTTTGGCGCGGCCACGGCGACAAAGCTCGCTCAAGGCGGACGGCAGGCCGACCTGATCTGCGGCAACAATGTCTACGCCCACGTACCTGATATCAACGATTTCACTGCGGGCCTGCGGATCGCGCTCAAGCCGGGCGGCACGATCAATCTTGAGTTTCCGCATCTCAAGAACATGATCGCCTGCAACCAGTTCGACACGGCCTATCACGAGCACTTCTCGTATCTGTCGCTCACGGCGGTCGCCCGCATCTTCGAAAAGGCCGGCCTGCGCGTGTTCGATCTCGAAGAGCTGCCGACCCATGGCGGTTCTTTGAGGATCTATGGGTGCCATCAAGACGATCCGCGGCAGACGACGGCGGCCATGACCGCCATGCTGGCTGAGGAGAAGCACTTCGGATTGCAAGACCTCCGCCTGTACCAAGCGTTCCAGCAAAAGGCCGACAAGGTCAAGAACGACTTCCTCGGCTTCCTGATCGAGCAGAAGCGCGCCAGCAAGTCGGTCGCCGCCTATGGCGCCGCCGCGAAGGGCAATACGCTGATGAACTATGCCGGGCTAAAGCACGACCTCATTAGCTTCATCTGCGATGCGGCACCCTCCAAACAGAACAAGTTCATGCCCGGCAGCCACATTCCCATCCTGCCTCCGGACGAGCTTGCCAGGCGCAAGCCCGATTGGGTTGTAATCCTGCCCTGGAACATCTCCTCCGAAGTCCTGCAGCAACATGAGCAGATCAAGTCATGGGGCGGCAGGTTCGTGGTGGCAGTTCCGGAGCTGAAAGTTCTGCCATGAAGGTCGTGGTGACCGGCGCGACCGGCTTCGTCGGCCGGCATGTCGTTGCCTGTTTCCTGCGCGAAGGGCATACCGTTGTCGCCGTGGCCCGCGATGCCCAACGCGCCGCGACGATGCCCTGGCGTAAGCAGGTGAAATTCGTCTCCTGTGACCTTGCGGCCGATTTCCAGCTCGTCGTTGAGCATTCTGGAGAGGCCGATGTGCTGGTCCATCTGGCGTGGCCCGGCCTACCGAATTATCGTGATTTCTTTCACATCGGCCGTAATCTGCCGGCCGATCTCGCTTTTTTGGAAGCCGCCGTCGCGGCGGGAACACGCCAGTTGATGGTGGCCGGCACCTGCCTCGAATACGGCATGCAGCATGGACCCTTGACCGAGGAGATGGAGACTAGGCCCCATACGCCCTACGGCTTCGCCAAGGATGCGCTGCGCAAGAGCCTGGAGATGTTGCAGAAGCAGCGGCCGTTCACGCTGCAGTGGCTAAGGCTGTTCTACATGTATGGCGAGGGACAGAATCCGAACAGTCTCCTAGCCCAGCTTGATCGCGCGATCGAGCGCGGCGATGCCGTCTTCAACATGTCTGCCGGCGATCAGCTGCGGGATTACCTGCCGGTCGAAGAAGTCGCCGCCGACTTCGTCCGGGCAGCGACTAACCCAGAGCGCTGCAGCGGTGCGATCAACTGCTGCAGTGGGCGCCCAATCTCGGTTTTCGATCTGGTGCGGCAGCGATGCGAGAGCCGCGCCAGCCCGATCCAACTCAATCGCGGCCACTATCCCTACCCCGACTACGAACCGATGGCTTTCTGGGGCGTCCCCGCCAAGCTCGCTCCTTTGCGCCAGGCGACTTGAGGGTTAAAAATCGAGCTTCTTGTAGATCCGCCACGGAAGCCAGGCGACCGCAAGCGCGATCAGCCACCAGAACCGTGGAAAAAAGCACGCGCCGAAATCGCGCCCTTCCGTCGCAGAGACATAGCGCGCGACCTGTTCCGGCGTCACCACAGGAAACAGGAGCCGCTGGCCAAACGACTGCTGCGTCTCGATATATCCAAGCCGATACAGCTGCACGATGACGCCGGCACCCGCAGTGAGATGACGCAAACTCTCGAAATAGCTTTCCAGTCCACGCTTCGCCGCCGAGTAGATCACATTGGCCTTGCGGCCGCGCACGGCAGCGATCGATCCGAAGCCGACGATGCGCGCTTTGGGTCGCCGCAGCAGGCCCGGCAAGAATCGCGCCGTGACGGCAGTCACGACAGTCAGGTTGCTGTTGAGAATGGCAAGGGAAGCGTCTGCATCCAGTTGCGCTCCATCGTCCCGCCGCGAGAATCCGATCGGAAAGTAGAGTTCATCGATATCGTCGATCTCAGTGGCCGCGGCGGAAATCCGCTCGGCAAAAGCGTCGGGATCGCGGGCGTCCGCGGCGACCGTGACGACAGTTGCGCCATAGACGAGGCGCAGATGCCGGGCCAAGGCATTGAGGTCTTCTGCGTCGCTTGCTGCGAGAAGAAGCCGCTTGCGGTTGGCCGCAAGCGCTTCCGATAGCGCCCGGCCGACGCCGGCTGAAGCTCCGACCACGAGGGCGGTCACAGCTTCAACCGTTCCGACAGATCCGAGCGGAACAACCGCTTCGAATCGAACGCGCGCAAGGCCTCACGAAACCGGTCCGCTTCGGGGTAACACACGTCGACGACCGCGCGCGGCAGCCGCGAGTCTTTGATGATGTTCGGGATTCCGCCAAGCTCGATCATCCGCTGGTCCAAGAACGCCATGAACATGTCGGCGTCGGCGCCGGCCGGCATGTTCAGCGCCAGCGAAATGCCGTCGCCCGTATAGCGCAGCAGCTCGCGTGAGCCAGCAAAAAACTTGGCGGAGGACAGCGTGATCGGCAGCGGCTTCTCACGAAGATAGCCGTGGATTGCATCCACATAGTTCGTGGCGGCAGCGTGGGGCAGTATCGCCTGATATTCCCGGAAGCCGGCGGCGCCGAAGAACTGGAAATAGGCTTGCGCCTTGTGGGTTGGAAACAGCGCGTCGGCCAGCGCCACGACTTCCCCGTTGCGCGCGAATCGCTGCTGCCAGCGATAGAAGAAGTTCAGCATCCGCGTCGAGAGCCGGTTCAAGAGAGACACCGGTAACCTCGCGCGACCATCCGCCGACAGGACCGGTGCCTCCGATAGGCCGGGCGTTGTGGCTGGCGCTCGGTCTTGCGACACGAAAGTTCCTTGAATCAGGAAACCCTCGCCAAAGCCGGCGCCGGCCGTGCTCATGTCGTGCCATGTGTACGAAAAATCTGCATTTCGGGCCGCCTCACGTAGGCAATTGAACCCCTGCTCCGCGCTCGAGAACGGCGCAGCGCGGATCTCCACCCATGGGATTGGCGCGGCACAGGCCCGCAGCCGGGCGCGAACGATGTGGCCGGTCAAGCCGTAACCGCCGCAGGTCAGCCTGAACAATTCACCGTCGCGCTGCGGGGACAGCTGCAACGTTCCATGCGCCGGATGAACGAGCGTGACCTCTTCGACCTGGTTGATAAAGGTCCCGTCCCGGGTCTGGTTCTTGCCGTGAACGTCGGCTGCGATGCATCCGCCAACGGAAATGCGCCCATGACCCGGCTGGACCGGCAAATACAGGCCGCGCGCGGACAGAAAACGATGCAGGGCGTACAGCGTGATGCCAGTCTCCACCTCGACCACGCTGCGGCCAGTGTCGAAATCGAGTACCCGATCGAACCAGCGGTGCGAGACCGAAAGCCCGTCGGCGAGAAAACTCGCGCCCGCATAGGAAAGGCCCGCTCCTCGCGAAATTCGAGGGGTCTCGTCGATCACGCCGCGCCAGAAGCGATAGCGGTCCGGCTGCTGCAAATAGCCGCGCGCCCGCACGCCGCCGTCGAAGCTGACGAAATCATGGACCGCCTGCGGTACGCCGTTGCGCGATTGCATGGCGGCTTCGTTCAAGGCGTCACGACGGGCGGCTGCGCATGCGTATGGCGCCGGTTCATGACATAGTTCGGCCGTCCCAATCCGTTCTTGTAGGATCGCGCCACATAGAGTGCAGTGAACGACGCGGTCAAACCCAGAAAAGTACAGCCGCTCAGCACGTTGAGCAGCATCAACCATGGATTTCCGCTCAGAATCTGTATGACGCCGAGCACCCCCGTCAGCAAAAGCCACATCGGAAATACATAGATCGGTAGACGCAGCGGCAGCGTCGTCGACGAAAGAATTCCGGCGATCGCAAAGATCGTCATCCCCAACAGATTGTAGTTGGTCTCGCCCGCGATACGGCGCTCCCGCTTGTAGGGCAGACCGATGCGATTGAATCCGACCCGCGAGATCGAGGCACGAATGAAGGGGAAGGAGTTCTGTTCATTGACGATGGCGTCACGGACCTCCGAGGTCATCAAGGAAAATTCAGCCATGTAAAGAATGATATCGTCGTCTGCGAGCAGACGGACGACGTGATAGAATGCCTTGCGCATCATCTTAATCGGCCTCGCCTCCGCGCGGTCAACGCGCGCGCCATAAACGATATCGAAACCCTTCTCGTAATAGCTCACGAAATCGAGAAGCATTTCCGGCGGATCTTCGCAATCCACATCAATGAACGCGATGATGTCGCCCTCGGCGTTTCGCAGTCCGCATTCCAGCGAGCGTTGATAGCCAACATTCGAGCTGAGCGTGATCACATAGACAAAGTCGTATTGCGCGCGCAGCTTGCAGATCTCGCTGTAGGTCCCATCTCTTGAAGCGTTGTTGAGAAATAGCAGTTCAACATGATAGTTCGCCAGCAGCTGCTGTATCACCGGCAGGGCGCGCGAAAAAAACAGCGGAACAGTTTTCTCCTCGTTATAGACGGGACAGATAATCGTAAGCCGGAGACGCTTCCTGCCCTGTGTCACTTGCCATACCCCATGGTTGATTCCAATCTCCGTGCCCGGCCGCGTCCCGCTCGCATCCAAGATGATAGTTAGCCAATGGCTGCGGATAACTTGTTCTTATAGCCGCAAAAAGTGCCTGGGCACGTCCGCTTCGATACCCTGAAATAAGGCAACTTGAGTTGAACCGCTTCTCAGTATTGCACTGCTCTCCCTTCAAACAAGCTGCTGACGTTAGCTTCGGTATTCATCATCCCCTATTCGCAGTTGGCTCTCCATTTGCGGCAGCGAAGTTGGCATTGCCTGTATGAACGGCATCGGTCGCATTTAACACCGGCACCTGTCTTTTGCCATATCTACACTCTGCAGCTAAGCGCCGTTCCATATCTCACGAGCGCGTGGCTTTCGCGCCGGACATTAGGCACTAAGCGAGTGACGACTGCGTTCCCTTGAGCTGCGCGGCCCATGCGCGCGCGGACGAGCGGCGAGAACGCCGTGGTCCACCCGTCCTTCGCTAAGAGGAGGCAAATGTCACGGGCGAGATACGACGAATGCTCGCTCATTTCCAACGGCCAGAGACCAGCGCGTTTCAAGGCCGAAACCCTAAACAAAGCGAGCAAATCGCCCGTTGTCACCACGGTCTGCGGTTTCAATGCCAATGCGTAGGGGCCAGCCCAGCCTACCTTTCGACCCACCCACGGCGATTCCAGCACACCAGCCCGATTAAGCATGTAGCATCCGTCCGAGACAAAGTCGTCGGATCCGACTACAATGCCTCCAACGGCACCGATCGTGGGATGCAGTTCAAGCAGGCGGGCCACTTCCGTTGCAGCTTCTTGTGCCTGAATAGTTAACCCGTTAGCGGCGAACAGCACAACAGCATCGGAATCAACCTTCTCCATGCTGGTCGCGTCGCCCATCCAGATCAGTTGAGGCAGATAATCGGTCTTGCGCGCAATATACAGCTCACGCGCACCGCGATATTCCGGCCAGTCCGCAACGAAGAACTGGTCGGGCTTCGCCTGACGTGCGATCTGTCGCTCGAGGACATACTTCACTGACCCTATCGAGCGGTCGTCTCCTTTCGGCTTATGGGTTGTCGAATCGGCATGTTGCCGCCAATGATAAAGCACTTCGGGAACGTGCTCGATCCGGCCGTCCGCATTGGCGATCCGCATCACGCTGTCCCAATCGTGACACCATGTGGCGCCGGGATCAGTATAGAGCCTCAGCGACAGGGCGCGCTCCCGGTTGATAGCACACAGGTGCCAAATATACGAACTGTCGAGGTTGAGTACGGGATCGAACGCAGCACGAAGATAGGGCGACACCGGCTTGCCTTCGACGAGCGCGTCTTCGTCGGAAAAAATCATGTCCGGCCGGTCCAATCGCTCGATCGAACTCGCCAAGATCTGAACGGCATCCACCGTGAGCAGGTCATCCGCATCTACCGGCACGATGTAGTCGCCCTGGGCTTTATCCAGTCCGCGACGCATGGCACCCATGATACCGAGCGACGCCGGCTCAACGACGATCGTTGCGCGCCAATGATCGGCGCCCTCGCGTACGATGTGAGCAAGCGCGTCCGGCGCAATCGGCCCGTGTGCGACAATGACCCACTCCAGCGGCTTTAAAGTTTGCGCCACAACTGACGCCGCCAACGCGTCGAGTAGGTCGATTCTCGTGCCTTCATAAACCGTCGTAATGAGCGAAACCGAGACCGTCTGAGCCGGGAGTTGGTAGCGCGACTGCCGCCGGGCAATATGCATGTCGAGCCAGTCGGAGTAGCCGAGAAGCCCGGCGTGGAGGCGCGCCAGATGCTGGAGATTGGCCTCGGGGTGGACTTCCCGGTAGGCGAGTTCCCGCTCAAGACCGAGCCTCGGGGAATAGACCCGCTGGTCGGGGATCATTGACCAGAAGCGCGACAACCAACGCGCCATCCCTTTGTGGGAAGCAACCGCGGTGTAGGTCCTGTCGACACGTGCGCGCATGAAGGGCGAATAGACCACTCTCCTGCCCCCTTCTGCCGCCATCGCGCCCAGCCAAGGGCCGAGCATTTCAATCGCGACATCTTCGCGCCGCAGTTCACCTAAGCACTGCTTCAGAAACGACGTCCTGACGACGCAATGTGCTGTCGAGACTGCCGAAGCCGTATGTGGCTTCCACATCCGCGCGCCGTAGCCAGGATCGGTCAGCGCGCGCCCCTGATCCGGACAATCGCAACCATCGCCGTAGCCAAAAACGCGGGGACCATCCACGACTGCGGAGCCGTCGTGCAGCATGCCGCCGACCATCACCGCATCAGCGAACAATTCGAGGAGCGCCATCGCGTCCCAGCGCCACTCGTCGTCGAGCGGCAAAACGCCGTTCCATTGCAGTTGGACGAGATCGCTGTCGATTCTCTCGATCGCATCGGCGATATCGGAAACGTTTCCGCGCCCCAGCACGATGGTCGCAGCGTCCGGCAGCGCGTCCGAGGCGTCATTCGCGCCAATCAGGACCGTCTGAATCGATTGCGCATCCAATCGCTTTCGCCGGAACCACCAGTCCACATTGTACTGGAACAGTGGGCTGTTCACGAGTTCGACATTTGTTGCGCCGGAGCGATCAAGAAATCTCTGCAGCGTCCGCCGGTGGGACTCGGTGATGTAGGACTTCGATTCGATGTTTCCAGACGTCGATGCGGTATGCATGCGCCAACTGTAAAGCACTTCCGGAACATGCGTCGGCTTTTTGCCGGCGAGCATGAAACGGATAAAGCTGTCCCAATCGTGGCAGCCTTCGGCAGAGCCGTCGCTGTATAAGCCAAGCTGAATCGCCAGTTCGCGATCGATGGCACAAAGATGCGCAATGTAACACGAGTGCGGGAACAGCACGGGATCCCAGTCCGGCTTGAAATACGCCGAATGAAACCGCCCCGAGTCCAGCTTGTCTTCGTCGGTAAAGAGCAGCGCAGGATAATTGTTATCCTCGATGAAGCGAGTGAGAACGCGGACGCAATCGGGCTCGATCAGATCGTCGGAATCCAGCGGCAGAATATAACGCCCAGACGCCCGTTCAAGACAGTACCGCATTCCGCCGATGATACCTAGATTGCTCTCGACGCGCTCGAGCCGCACGCCGGGATGGCGTGCGAGCCTTACAAGGGTGCCGCGGGTGCCCTCCTCTGTGGAGCCGTTGTCGAGGATCAGCCATTCGAAATGCATTCCCCCGTCCTGAAGAAAAACACTGTTGCCAAGCTCTTCGAGGAACCGAGGATCAGTGTTGTAGGCCGTGGTTACGAACGAAAGCAGGCCGGGCGTCTGATGGTACATTCCATCCCGTCGACGACGGGCGAGACTCGTCTTACGGTAGGCCTCGTAGTCGCTCTTCGCCACCGACGGCAGGCCCGGCGCCACCGATCGCGCGGTTTCCAGCGCTTGCTCGCGCATCCCTTCCAGGCGCGCAAGCAATTCCGTGACGATTCCGTTGAGGCTCTGATCCCAGTCCGTCGGCAATGCGATCGCGCCGGAGGAATCGTAACTCGGCAGCCCGCAATTGATCCGCCCTGCTGCGTTCTCGATAGCCTGCCCGACGCTTTCGGCATTCGGCTCCGCAACGATAATGTTCGGCGAGAACGCCCGCATGCGATCCGCCGTCTTTACCGAGAAGCTGTTGGTAACGACCAGCTTGCCCGACGCAGCCATTTCCAGCGGCGGATAGCTTGGATGCGGCGACAGCATCAGCGACAGCAACAGATCGGCCGTGCGCACACGCTTGGCGTAGTCGTCGAAGCTCATCCATGGCAGCGGATTGAGCATGACGCCTTCGCCGAGTGCAATCGGCGAAAGCTTTTCGCCCATCGACCAGACTTCCCAATTGTCCTTGTCGATCGCGCCGGAGGCAACGGCGCGACGCAGCGCAACGAGGCCGAGTTCGAACAGGTTGCGGCGGGCAATGCTGGGGCGAGCGTAGAACAGCAGCACCTTCTTTTTGGATTGAGAGGCGACGGGAAAATAGTGGGTGCGATCCAGGGCAGGATTGAACCATAGCGCATCGGCAACAAATGCCGGGTCTGCGAAGCGCCCCGCACCTTCCCGGACCAAATGGTCGAGCAAGAGTTGGGTATTGATCAGTGGGATATGGGGCAGGCCATAGGTTTCGAGCGCACGGGCCTGAAAGGTGGAGCCCTCGTGCAGAATTGGCTCGAAATCCTGAATCAGGTAAATGAATGCCTTATTAGCAGTATCGGCGACGGCGTACTTCGCAATTTGAGCGGTCCACCAGGCAGTCGCGAAAAATACATCGCGGATCCCGATCGAGATCGGCTTGGTGCGGTCGAATCCATCGACGATCTCGATGCGGTCCCGGGCGACCGGCCGGTTCAACAGTCGCTCCATGTAGGGGAATAGCGCGGCCTCTTCACCCTCCAGCGATGCATCGCAGGCGATCATCCGGATCCGTTCGCCGCGTTCCGCCAACATGGACGCGAGCAGCAGCGCGGTATTGGGACCGCCGGACATGCTTTTCAGGCGCAGACTCGGCAGCAGTACGTTGACGGAGGGACGATCGGCAAGGTCGTCCTCCACCTCGAGATTTAGCGGAGGGCTTAGGTGGTAGCCTGGCACTTGCGAACGGGCCTCGACATCAGAGGCGCGCGTCGGTTCGGACGCAGCGATCTCCAGGCTGCCTAGCGGAAGCGAACTCGAATGCAGGTCGAACGAACTGATCAGCCCACGATCACGAACATATTGACCGATGGCGCGCCCCAGCTGGGTGTCCCTCATGTGCTGTCGATAAAAAGCAAATCCATGTCGCAAGACAAACCTGCGAAGACGATCGGCGATCTTCGGATTGCTCCTTGAAAAGGACCGCCAGGGCGACTTCACGCCTGCGCTGAGTATCCGACGAAGACTGCCGGTCCGCGCGTCGGACGCCAGACTTCGCATGCGAGTTGCCAAGAGCCGCGGGATCGCCATTATTCGCCAACTGGTTGATCTGCGGATTTCATCGAGCTCGCGACTTAGCTGTTCGTTTCGCTGCTTCAGGTCCAAGAGCTCGCGATTCAGATCCGAATTGATCCCGGCCGAAGTGGCAAGGTCGCGCACGATCTCGGGGAACATCTCGTCGGGCGGCGCAGATCGATTGGTCCAGATATTCTTGCTTTCGTCGAAGAGCGGATCCAATTTGTACGGAGTGCCGCTCCATTCCTGGTTGGCCGGAACCACCGACTCCACGGTGCCGGAAATAACGCGCAGACCGAGGCCGTTGTTTGCGGCGGGCGATTTTCTCACCACGCACATCGAATTGATGAATTCGACCGAATGAACCAACGCCAGACTTTCTTCGGGTAGCTCGCAGCCGTATTTGCCAAAGATGCCGCGCAGAATTTCGCCGCGGGCCTTGGGCACCCCCCAATGCTCATGATTGATGACATCCGCAAGGCGCTTGAAAAACGTGATCGAGGAATAGGGATAGTAGAGCCCGCCTTCGAACTTATCCCAGTAACTGCAATGCAGATCCTCGGCGACGAAGATTCCACCCTCCGCAAGATGTGGAAAATACAGCGCGAAAGTCCTAATGATCTCGCTGGACAGATGGGACCCGTCATCGATCACGATGTCGAACTGTCCGGACCTCTGCAGTATCAGCTCCTGAGTCTGCGGATCATTCGCATCGCCGACAATGATGCCGATGCGCGGATCATCATACGTCAGGCGCTCGCAATTCGGATTGATGTCACAGCCGACGATCGCTTGCGCCTTCGGAAAGAATTGCGACCAGATGTCCAGCGAACCGCCGTTCTGGACACCAATCTCGAGCAGCCGGACCGGATGATCCCGCATCGACGCGAACAGGCGCTCATATTCATCGAGATAGAGCGTCCACTTGTCGGACATCTTTCCGGTGTGGTTGGCGTAGAGCTCGTGGAGCGTTCGTTTAATCATTCGTAACCTTCAACTCTACCCGCTCGAACGGAATGCCGACGAGCCCGTAACGAATCTTGCTTGAAGCCACGTTGACGATTAGCGCGTCATGCATCCAATGATGCTGAATGTTTTCGTAGCAGTCGCCGTCCGCGACTGATGCCATGACGGCGTACTGCCCGTTGGGAAGCATTGGCAGACGGAACTCGAACACACCCTCGAACGTCGCTCCGGGCTTGACGCGAATCGGCGTTCTATCGGTGAACGGAAGGGTATTCTCTCCGAACAGATCCTGTCCCAACCGATCCCGGATCAGAAATCCCAGGATCGGCTTCTCCAGTGGACTATGCGCCTTGGCGCGGACTGTCATGCGAACGCGCTCGCCGCCTTCATATATCCCCTGCTGACCAGCCGACAATTTTGTCAAAGAAACGGATTGAATTTCAGCCTGTCCGGTCTTCCAGCCGGTCGCGACGGCGGTATTATCGCGCACCTTGGCCACGGCCCCGTAATCCACAGCCAACGCCGTGTGCGGATCCTCCGGCGATGTTTCGGACGCTGGCCCGCCAACCGTTTGGTCCGACGCGACCGAAATCAACTTGGCCTCTTCGCCGTAAACTTCCTGGAGCGTGAACTGAAGGTAAGTTTCAGAGACCTCTTTGGACGGGCCGGTCATCCGGACCTGACCGTGGGACAGCCAGATCGCGGATTCGCACAGATTCTGCACGGCGCCGGTATCATGGCTGACAAACAACAAGGTGCCGTGTTTTTGAAACTCTCGGATGAAGCGCATGCATTTTTGAGTGAACACCGCATCCCCGACTGCGAGCGCTTCGTCGACCACAAGAATGTCGGCGTCGACATGTGCAATCACGGCAAACGCCAGCCGAACATACATTCCGCTCGAGTAGGTCTTCACCGGCTGCTCGATGAATTCGCCGATGTCAGCAAATGCGGCTATCCGCTCAAAACGCTTGTCGATCTGCGGCCGCGTCAACCCATAGAGCGTTGCAGCCATATAGACATTCTCGCGACCGGTGAATTCCGGATTGAAGCCCGCTCCGAGCTCGAGCAGCGCAGCCACACGACCGTTTATCTTGATCGTACCGCCGCTCGGATTTAGAGTTCCGCAGATCATCTGCAATAGGGTCGATTTTCCGCTGCCGTTGCGCCCGACGATACCGACCGTTTCGCCCTTCTTGATCTCAAACGAAACGTCTCTCAGCGCCCAGAACTCACGAAAATACTGCTGCGGCGCCTTGCCAATCAGCGCCTGCAACCGCGGGAATAAGGACTGCTTCAAACGGTCGTGCGGCTTGTTGTAGATCTGGTAGCACTTACTGAGGTTCTCTACCTTAATCGCGGTTTCGTCAAAGGACATCGGCGAATCCCCGGCGCGTCTTTTGAAACCAGACAAAACCACACCACGCGACGAACGCCCCGCCCAGAAGATAGATCAGAAACATGGATAAGTCCGGCACCTTTCCCCAGAACAACACATCCCGCGTCTGCTCGATCGCGGGCGTGATCGGATTGAGGAACAACAGGCTGCGATATTTCTCCGGAAACGCACTCACTGGATAGAAGATCGGCGACAGGAACATCAGGACCGTGGTGATCATGCCCATGAATTGCGCGACATCGCGCAAATAGACACCGAGCGAAGCCAGAAACCAACTCACCCCCAGGATAAGAAGCAGTAGCGGCAGCAAAACCACCGGGATCAGCACGACCGTGAGATGCGGCACTCCAAACAAGAACAGATACGCAATAAACCACACGCACAGGCTCACCGCGCCATGAAAGATCGCCGAACCGAGCGCAACACAAGGAAGTATCTCCAGCGGAAAAACCACCTTCTTGACGTAGTTTACGTTGCTCAGGATCAGGCTGGGCGCGCGGTTCAGGCATTCCGAGAAAAGCGTGAATACGATCAGTCCGGGAAACAGCACCATCGCAAACTCAGTCTTCGAGTCGCTCCCGACATTCCAGCGCATCTTGAAGACGGCGCTGAAGACGAAGGTGTAGATGACGAGCATCAGAATCGGATTGAAAAACGACCAGAAAAGCCCAAGCACCGACCCGCGATAGCGCCCGACAACTTCCCGTTGCACCAAAGCGCGCATCAGGTCACGGTTGCGCCACAGGCGTGCCAATATTTTCACAGGAGAAATCGAAAAAACCTGCATCAGGCAACCGCTGCAACTGCAAATCGCACGACCGACGATTCGTTACTGAGCGACGCCTGGTAGTGGACGATCCGCGTCACCGCAACATCAAGATCGCACCCAATGATGCCGCGCACGGGCGCCGACGCGGTTAGGCGTTGCCCTGAATACCCGGACGGGTCAGGCGGCGTATCGCCACGGTGAACATTCTCGGGAACGTGCATTTGCTTCTCACTGGGAACTTTGGAATCGGCTCAGACATAGGCGAAAAGCGGCTGTAGCGCAGCGCGCCCCCGTTCGCCCTCCGTTCGCCCCCTTCGGCGGCCTATTTACCAACCAATGCAGTGCAGCACAATCTAACCCCAGTCTACCGCGGGCAATTCTGCCCCCGAAACAGCTCCGCAATAAGGGTTAATGGTCCGACGGCGAATAAACGTCGCGGACAGTCAAACCGACGAATAAGGTTCCGGGGAGCGGGTTGCGGCAGAACATGCTCCATATAGCGTTCCCACCCTCCCAATCGGGTTCAAGCCGTGGGCATCGCTAACGGAGCGCGGGCGGCCGTCTCAACGGTCCGCAAGCCTACCTGGATTCATCGCCCCAGGTCATCGTCGCGAAGGCGCGCTGCTCGGCGGCGTTCATATCGTCAAACGCTCGGGTCTGGTTGTCCCTGACGAGTAGGTTATGCTGGCTGCCAAGGCGAAACGTGCCGCTTTTGGCCCATCTGTCCATCTCGTAAATGCATCCATCGCCACCCACCACGACAACCTTCAGACCGCGTTGGAGCATGCGTTGAGTCAGGGAGTCCGGGCCGCTCTCGAACAGATATGAGTCGTTCTTGGTGTCGATCGAACCTGGCAGCGCATCGAGAAAAATCTGCCGCTCGATCATAAATGCATTCGACCTGATGTGTGGATTGGGAAACGCCGGAATCTCATTCAGGCGTGCCAACCTGCCACCAGGAGCAATTTCGCCCGCCCAGTACGCTTCGAACTGGTCGTCAAGCGCGTGGTCGCGATCCGGATTGGTCGTGCGCGCCGCGAAATAGGAAACCACCCTGACGACCAGCTTGATGGCAAGCCGCTTCGGCAAGCGCGTCCTGATCACCTGGAACAACCAGTTGAAGCTGGCAAGCTTGGGAAACCCCCGATTCTGAAGCTGCCATACTCCCTTTCGGACGCGCTTCATGGTGCTAAGGGGGCTCTCGTAGGAACCGGTGGCACCGGCGATTCCAACCGTAGGATCAGCGAACGCCGAATGAAGTTTACGAAGCCAGTTATCCGATGCGATTTCGGAGAACGTGTTGAAAAAGACCACGTGCTTGTGCGGCAATTGCCTCGCCGCCTTCGCATAGGCGTTGATGTCGAAGCCGTCATCTGACACGGAGACGGCGTGCGAGAATGCGCGTTGCAGGATTTTGTCTTGCGCGACTTTTCCGTCCGGAAATCCTTTCCGTATGACCACACGGTCATGCGCGATCCCGGGCGGATGCCGCTCCCAGGATTCAACGAAATTCGCGACCGGCTTTACGCCTTCCGCGTAGCGCGCCAGATAAACGACCGCCAGATCGCTGGAAAATGCGGAAGGGGATCCTGGCATGTCGTTGTCCTTGGCTGCTGGATCTCCGGGATCATGGTAGACTACGTTGTTGCTATGATCGGCGAGCCTACGTTTACGTTTTCTTTGCAAGGTCGCTAACGTAGCGTGCATAGGCGCTCTTTCCCAGCGCGGCGCCCAAACGTTCCAACTGATCGCGATCAATATAACCCTGGCTAAAGGCCACCTCTTCCGGACAGGCAATCCGAAAACCCTGCCGTCGCTCAAGCGTGCCGACAAAATTGGCAGCTTCCAAAAGGCTATCTGACGTTCCAGTGTCCAGCCAGGCAAAGCCGCGTCCCATTCGTTCGACTGCCAGCTCCCCCCGGGCGAGGTACGCGCGGTTCACGTCGGTGATTTCCAGTTCCCCGCGCGGCGACGGCCTGATATTGGCAGCAATATCGACGACGCGGTTGTCGTAGAAATAGAGTCCAGTCACTGCGAAGTTCGACTTAGGCTGCAGTGGCTTTTCCTCGATCGAAGTGGCGTTTCCCTGTGCGTCAAATGCGACCACGCCATAGCGCTCGGGGTCGGTGACATGATAGGCGAAAACCGTCGCGCCTGTGGTTCGCGACACGGCATTGGCGAGCAGCGCCGGCAAACCATGCCCAAAGAAAATATTGTCACCGAGGATAAGCGACGAGGGACCGCCTTGCACAAATTGTGCGCCGATGATGAACGCTTGCGCCAAACCTTCGGGGCGAGGCTGAACGGCGTATGACAGAGACAGTCCCCAACGATTGCCGTCTCCCAGCAGAGCCTGAAACAGCGGCAAATCGTGCGGCGTCGAAATGATCAGGATCTCCCGGATGCCGGCAAGCATCAACGTGGTCAGCGGATAGTAGATCATCGGCTTGTCGTAAACCGGCAATAATTGCTTGGAAGTGACCAATGTCATCGGATAGAGGCGGGTCCCACTACCACCGGCAAGGATAATGCCTTTCATATGCGGCCCCAATTCAACGCGGACTAAGTCGATCCAAGCGATTCGCCAACGAACTTTTCATCGGCTGGATACGTATATCAAAAACGGCTTCCAGCCTCGCCCTCGACAGCCGCGAATTCGCCAGCCTCCTGACTGGCGCGGGATAGTCGGAACTGGTGATCGGGTCAACCGGAACAGAGCGCCCGCCGCGCTCGGCGCTAGGCCGAATAATCTCGCACGCAAATGCATACCAAGTCAGCGTATACCGTCCGGCAAAGCGCTAACCCCTGCAAAATCTGAAAGCCGGCCTGAGTTCACAAGCTGGCTGTGCCATATCGACGATAGCACTCGCGATATCGGGCGCATAGGTCGGACATCCGATCTGATCGTCGACCACGCGGGACCGATCGCCTTCACCTGCTAAGCGAAGCATGGTACGCACGAAGTTGCTGCCAAAAGGACAGCCTAGCCGCTTCACGCAGAGACCTTGCCACCTGGCCCTGGGCCCCAATTACGTACACCCGCATTATTGCCTTACGCCTTTACGAGACCAAGACGCTCACCGCTATAAACCTTGTCACGCAAGGGCTTCCACCAGTCGGCGTTATCGAGATACCAACGGACGGTTTTTTCAATACCGGTCTCAAAGGTCTCCCGTGCGCGCCATCCCAATTCGCTTTCCAGTTTGCTTGCATCGATCGCGTAACGCCGATCGTGGCCCGGTCGATCAGTGACAAAGGATACGAGGTCGTGGTGCGAATGATTGATCGGCCGGAAATTATCCATCCAAGAACAAATCTGACGAACCACATCGATGTTCTTCCGCTCGTTGCGGCCGCCGATATTGTAGGTTTCGCCAGGACGGCCCTTGACGAGGATTAGCCCGAGCGCGCGCGCATGGTCTTCCACGTGAAGCCAATCGCGCACGTTGGAGCCATCACCGTAGACTGGTAAGGGCATGCGATCGAGGGCGTTGAGAATGATGAGAGGAATCAGCTTCTCCGGGAAGTGATACGGGCCGTAGTTGTTCGAGCAATTCGATACGATAACTGGCAAGCCATAGGTCCGCTGCCACGCCTTTGCGAGATGATCGGAGGCGGCCTTCGTGGCTGAATAGGGAGAACTCGGATCGTACGGTGTTGTTTCGGTAAACAATCCGTCGTCGCCAAGAGAGCCATAGACCTCATCAGTCGAGACATGGATAAAACGGAAATCAGCTGCCTTGCGCGACGATGCGAGATAGCGGCGCGCGGCCTCGAGAAGCGTAAATGTGCCCATGACATTTGTTGTCACAAACACGTCCGATCCGGAAATCGAACGATCAACGTGGCTCTCGGCAGCCAGATGAACCACGGCATCGGGTTGATATTTGGCAAAGATCGCATCGATCGCGGCGACGTCGCAAATGTCGTGCCTTTCAAAAACATACCCATCACGAGATGCAACCGGCGCGAGCGATGCAAGATTTCCAGCGTAGGTCAGTTTATCGACGATAACAACTTCATGTTCCAGATCTGCGATGAAATGACGGCTAACAGCCGATCCAATGAAGCCAGCCCCACCCGTCACGAGTACGCGCATTTATAGATTTCCTACTGACCAAAGTGAAAGGCTGGAGGCGCATCTTGCGAGGCCCGGATGCTTTCGATCCTTGTCTGACAGAGTGATGTCAGCGTGTGCGAGCCGCCAATCTATGCCCAGCGCCGGATCATCCCACGCAAGGCCACTGTCGCACTCCGGCGTGTAATAGTCCGTGACCTTATAGATAACTTCGCAATTTTCCTCGAGCGTGACGTAACCATGGGCAAAGCCCGGCGGGACCCATAATTGGCGCCAGTTTTCTGCAGATAGTTCAACCCCGACATGGCACCCATAGGTCAGCGAACCGACCCTGATATCAACGCCGACGTCGTAGATCGCCCCGCGCTCGCACCTTATAAGTTTACCCTGGGCATGTGGAGCCAACTGAAAATGTAACCCCCGCAGCACTCCTTTCTGCGCGGAGTAAACATGGTTATCCTGAACGAACGCTACTTCCAGCCCGTGAGCCGCAAAGCTATCCGCGCGAAAGGTTTCGGAGAAGAATCCACGCTGATCGCCATGTTTCTTCGGCGACACCAGCAACAACTCGGGGATCTTCAATCGCTCAAATTGCATAAGGCGTGCCGCCATTTTAGAATATGTAATCGGCCGCCTTTACAACCTTACTCAGGACCTGAGGTCAATCCGATATTTTATGCTCGTTACATCCAGGGGACGTGTTCGATAGCAAGGGCGCCAGCCAGCTGTTGTCGACCTGACGGGCTTAAGATTTCTGCATCTCATTGATATCTAAGCTTTTATGCCTTTTGAGCTGAGCCCCGCCTTTCGTCCAGCTATGGCAAGAATCGTTGCTTCATTTTGAGCCCTGTTGGCTCGGTGGTGCAACGGGACGGGGCCCTCCGGTGTAGCGCAGCGTCCCGTCCGTCCCTTTGCATGGCGGGGCGCTGATCTTGGCGTGAGCCGCAGGCGTGAGATTGCCGAGGCCACTGTGTGGTCTGATCGTATTGTAGTCATCCTTCCAAGGCGAGAGGGCCTCGCGGGCATGACCAAGTGAGCTGAACAGCGTCTCGTTGAGCAACTCGTCGCAGCTGTCCATTGAAGCTCTCCACGAAAGCGTTCTGCTGCGGCTTGCCAGGCGCGATGTGGTGCCACTCGACGTGCCAGTCCTGTGATCAGCGCAGGATCACCATGCCGGTCAGCTCGCTGCCGTTGGCGGCGACAATCAGAGTGGGTCGGCCGCGAACTGTGATGACGGTATCGAGTTCGCGCACAACCCGCAGAGCAGGCAGCGAGGTATCGGCGACCAACGCCAGACACTCTCGCGCGAAGTCGTCGACGATTGCCAGGATGAGGAAGCGACGGCCGTCAGTTATCGCATAGGGTAGGAAGTCCAGGCTCCAACGTTGATTAGCAACCTGCGGGATCGCCACCGGGGACCGTGTTCCAGCGCCCGTTTGCACCTGCGGGTAAGCGGAAAGCTGTCGTCCATCGGCGGCTGCATGTTCTGCTCAAGCGGGAGGGCTATCTGATCAACCACAAGAAGCTCTTCCGGCTCTCCTGACATGGGCCGATCACAGCCGCGTCGAATGGCATCTACATCGCGCCGGGCAAAACCTATGCAGAGTGCCTTCATAGAGAGCTTCAATGGGCGCTTGAGGGACGAACTCCTGAACGAGACGTTGTTCACGTCACTGGCCCAGGTTCGCATTGCCGCCGGATTCTGGCGGGCGCGATTACAACGACACACGACCACACTCGCAACTCGGATATCGAACCCGGTCCGAGTTCGCCTTGACCTGCCACTCGCGCCGGATCTGGCGCCGCGCTATGCTAAGGGCGCCACGCCAGCTCCCGTCGCTACCACCGCCCATCCGAGCAAACCCAACGCCCGGGACGAACTCAGGCCTGAATAAACTTGGGGGCAAGGTCAAGTCCATCACCTCGGAGAGGAGCTGGACGTGAATCTGAGGCTGCAATCAACTTCGACTCTGCTCTTCTCTGGATGCAAGAAGGAGCTCAGGTCAGGCTGGCAATAATGGTACTGGCTTCGCACACCGCCGACATTTGCCGGCGGTGCTGCACCAAGACCATCTGGATGGACCGAGCGCACGTTACGAAGGCCCGCGAGATCGAAGTCGTTCTGCAAACCTACTCCGCGGCAACGCGGTCGCTTAGATAGACTATATCAACCCGAAGATGGCTCCGAGGAACACTCCAATGGTCTCCCGCGCGTTCTGGCGATAGATTCCGGATCGGTGCAGCAGGTAAATGCGGCGCGGCAGCGCGCTCCGCCGTGCGAGCGCGAAACGGTCCAGGGTGGTCAAAGCGGGCTGAGAAAGCTGGCTCCGCATCCTGTCCAGGGCTTCCAAGTTTACATCATTCCAGCTCTTCATCCGGCGATTTGCAAAAGCCATGGCCCTTACAAGACGCTGCCGTGGCCCCCTGTTTGACCCAATTAGATTGCGTTCATGCTGCCGGTACTTGAGGCTCGGAACGGGGTCATAGAAGGCTTTCCCGCCGGCCCCGGTCACGATCTGGTAGGTCCACCAATCGTGAGCAATCAAGTTCACATCGTGTGGAGTTTGAGCCAGCAGATGCATGGCCGCTCGGTTCATAACCATAGTATTGCCGCCCCCCATGTTCTGCACGAGCGCATTTTGGAAGCTCGGCGGGCGTCGAAATAGAGGCGATAGCCCCACCGGCGTTCCATCCTCTTCGATCAGGGCCGTCCGGCTAAAGTAAAGACGCGGCACTTCCGATGGCCCATTGACCGCCAACCATTTCGCGGCTCTCTCTAATTTTTCGGGCAACCAAATATCGTCCTGATCACTAAAGGCAAAGAGATCGCCGTCCGATTGCTGCGCCCATCTCAGGAGAGACAGGAAGTTTTGCCAGAAACCCCGACGAGGCCCCTCGATAAGACTAACCTTCTGAGGTACGGCACATCCGAACCGCCGAACTACATCGATCGTCTCGTCGGTCGAACCATCATCCGAAACCACGAGCTCCCAGTTTCGGTGTGATTGCGCAACGAAGGATTCTAGCTGCTCAGTGATGTGCTCTGCTCCGTTGAATGCTGCGAGCAGGATGACAATTTTCTGGTCCCTAGCGAGCATGTTGCGTCCAACGCTTCCCATGGCCAACCGCACAACCCGACATGTGCTCGTCTCCAAGGTTCTTGAGGCAGGTTATTGCTGTTCTCGGCACACTCCCCATGCTCCTACAAGCAACTTCCGGGCTTGACGAGGAGAGTTTGAGGATCATTTTCGAATCGGCGACGTCGCTCGCGGTTTATTGCTTTTCATCCACATTGTTGGCCTGCCGCATATCGCTGGTCTTGCCCGCCTCGGCCACTAGCTTGAACACCGCCCCTCCAACCTTTCCTATTTTTTCAGGTCAAGCGACTTCCCATTTGCGATCGCTATCATTCCGGCTTACGCGCTTGTCGGAATCAGCTTCACTTTCGCACACCTACGATCGGATATTTTGTAGGCTTCCACCTGAAGACAGCGGTATCGAGTATCTCTGGCTCAATTGCTTCACAGACCTGAACTACGACCCCTTCTGTCGGGAGAGTCGGCCTTCGCATCTCACAGTTTGCCCCGTTGAGATTGCTCCTTTCCCTACTCAGATCACATGGCACAGACAATTTTGAAAGTTACCCCCTACAGGCGGGCGAGTTCGGAGACGATTGTATGCCTACTCACATGGTTTCTCCATCTGGAACGACGGCGATCGAGGTGGCCGTGCGCGTATACTCTAGAACCAAAGCTCCGCCTGATTGCACTGGTATTTGCTCCGACCTACCGGTACAGTTCTTCAGTATCCATCGGCTCACATCAGAATACTTGAGCACACCTAGAAGCTTACTCCATCTTCTGCCGTGTTAGCGAAGCTGATAGGATGCAAGAACGACACTAGTTCGACTGCTAGCCACTCGCAACCGATTGCTTTCAAGCTCATGCTCCATGGTCAGACCAGAATCAGCAAAGTTCATTTGGTGCTCACTCATAAGTGCGCTTTCTATGGTTTGTTTGTCCTATTGTGCGCTCAAATCGCAATTCAATGCTTGAATCTCGTTGCTATCGCAAAGGTCAAGTCGATTGTCCCGTTACTTGATCCGGCCAAATTAGATCCCGCCGCCTTTCATATACGGTATGATGCGAACAACTTGCTGACCGCAATTCTTTGCGTAGGGATTCTGGCACCCTTCGCGATTCTTTTTTGCCTGGCGCGTATCAGCTTTGGCTACGTCATCGCATTCTACCTTTACATGATGGCGCTCGGGTACATGTGGCTGAATTCTTTTTCAGACCTAAACTATGACCACATACTGTACGGGGCCTCTGTTGCGGCCTCCACATTTGCGTTTGTTCTTCCTGCCTTATTCATTTCGTCGCCCATCAAACAGACGTTTGTGCTCTCAAAGCGGGGTAGCGACACGGCATTAACTTTCATACTCCTGGTCGCCGCAGTCACAGTGGCGGCTGGCGCCTACTACAACTTCAGGCTAGTGAGCGTTTTATCAATTTATGACTTCCGAAACGATCTCAATTTTCCCAGCCCACTAAGGTATCTACTTTCGATCAACTCGACCGTCCTTCTACCATTCGCGTTCGCGGCTTTTCTCGAGCGCAGGAACCGTTGGGGCGCGACAGCTGCTCTATTGCTCTTGCTTCTTCTTTATCCTATCACTCTGGCAAAGGTGGCCTTGTTCGCGCCATTTTGGCTTATCTTCATGGCGCTGTTGGCCTCGCTCCTCGAAGCCAGAACATCTATAGTCCTTTCGTTGCTTCTGCCGACGCTCTCCGGAATCCTCCTTGTGATGTTCGGAGCCACGTCCTACTTTCTGCTTGTGAACTTTCGAATGATTGCGATACCGTCCACGGCCTTGGACTTCTACAGCCACTATTTTTCAACCCACGGCTTTACCCACTTCTGCCAGATTTGGATCATCAAACCTTTTGTGTCATGCGCGTATCAAGAGCCGCTGTCCGTGCTGATGCAGCAAACCTATCACCTTGGTTTCTTCAATGCCTCGTTGTTTGCTACTGAAGGCATTGCGTCGGCGGGCCCCTATCTTGCTCCAGTTGCCATTTTCCTGTGCGGATTGATCATTGCTCTGGGGAGCCGGCTGTCTGCGGGATTCCCGCCGCGCTTTATTCTCACCTCAAGCGCGATCGTGGCTCAGGTCCTGCTCAACGTCCCGCTGTCGACTGTCTTGCTAACGCATGGTCTGGCGATCCTGTATCTGCTTTGGTACATTACGCCGCACAACCTTCATTCCGTCAGCGAATAGTGCTGAGGAGAAACTCGATTCCGCGCGACCGGCTCGACGCGTCGTGTCCCGCGCATCCAGCAAATCATGCGTATCCTGATACTCAATGCGGACTACCCGAGCTTCCTGGCCTGGCTCTATCGCCGCGAGGCTGGCCTTGCGAATGCGTCCTACGCCGGCCAAATGAGCGCGCGCAACCGGAGCCTGTTCGGTGTCGCCGACTTCTACTCGAGGAATTTCGCCGCGCTGAGCCACTCCGCAGCGGAGATCCACGTCAATAACCCCTGGCTGCAGGCAGCCTGGGCGCGGGAGCATGGCATGGCCGTGGCAGTCTCCGAGCCGGCCATGGGCGCCAGCAACAGGCTTCCTGCTTGGCTGCTGCAGGCGGTCGCGCCGTTCAAGCCGATGTTGAGGCCGTTCGCTCGCAAGATTGGACTCAGCCCAAAGCTCGACGCGCAGGCGGAAAAAATCCTGCTCGCCCAGATCGAGGATTTCAGGCCGGATCTGGTGCTGAACCAGGACACGTTTCACATCGATACCCCGCTGATGCGTCGCATCAAGGGAATTGGCAAGCCTAAACTGGTCGGCCAGATCGGGATTTCGCCGACCCGTGGCGAGGACTGGCGGGTTTATGACCTGTTGATCTCCCAACTGGTCGCCACGGTCGAGTTTTTCCGAGGCCAGGGCGTCCGCGCCGAGGTCAGCCATCTCGCCTTCGAGCCCGCCATCCTCGATGCGTTACCTCCGGTGCCGGCGCAGGATGTCGACGTCTCCTTCGTCGGCACCGTCTCAGCCGATCATCAGCAACGGATCGCACTATTGGAGGCGGTTGCCGCGCGCTACGACCTCAAACTGTTCGGCAATATCGCGCCAGGCCTCCCCGCCTCCTCTCCCCTGCATCGCTGTTTTCAAGGCGAAGCCTGGGGCACTGAGATGTATCAGGCGCTACGGCGCTCGCGCATCACGCTGAACTCCCACATCGACATGGCCGGCCAGGAGGCCGGAAATGTGCGGCTGTTCGAAGCGACCGGCGTCGGCACGTTTCTGCTCACCGACCTCAAGGAGAATCTGCACACGCTGTTCGACCCGGGCCGCGAAGTCGTGGCGTGGCGCTCGATCGACGACTGCATTGAAAAGATCGAGCGATATCTCGCCGACGATGCGGCACGAAAGGAGATCGCTGCTGCCGGTCAGCGCCGCACGCTGACGGCGCACAATTACCGCGAACGAACCCGCGGAATCCTGGCAGCCGTCGAAAATTCGTGACCCCTCCGCCGCGACAGGATGGACGGAATATTTCCTTGACGCCGGGGGGCAAAGCAGCCACATTGCCCTCAAAATAGCCGCTTTGCGGTTGATTTTACTCACCTTTTTCGGCCGGCCGATGGATAGCGTCGAACACTGTCGCTTTAACGATCAGCTTTACGCGATCATTGTTCGCGCCTCCTTTCGGGAACCGGGGATCACATTTTTCTCCACGCCTGAATTGTCGCAGCAGCTTGCCTATATGAGCCACCCCAAGGGCAAGAGCATTGCTCCGCATCGGCACAACAAGGTGACGCGCGAGGTTCACTACACCCAGGAAGTGCTGGTGATCCAGAAAGGCAAGCTGCAGGTCGACTTCTACACCGAGAGCGAAGAATATCTGGAGAGCCGCGTGCTCTCGGCCGGAGACATCATTCTTCTTTGCAGCGGCGCCCATGGATTCGAAGTGCTGGAACCGCTTGAGATGATTGAAATCAAGCAGGGTCCCTACGCGGGCGAAGGCGACAAGACGCGCTTCCCCGAGGCGCCGGCTGTGGTGAAGCGGATCAAGGGTCCGATTGCGTGACGCAGGATTTCGTTCCAGTCAACACGCCGCTCCTGAACGGAAACGAAGCTGAATATCTGGCCGAGTGCGTTCGCACCGGATGGATATCTTCGGAAGGTCCATTCATTCCGCGGTTTGAGGCGGCGATGGCGCAGATCGCGGGACGCCGTCACGGCGTCGCCGTCACCAACGGATCCGTTGCGCTCGATATTGCCGTCCACACACTCTCGCTCGAGCCGGGCAGCGAAGTCATCATCCCGACGTTTACGATCATCAGTTGCGCATCCGCGGTGATCCGCGCCGGACTTGTTCCCGTCGTGGTCGACTGTGATCCGAACACCTGGAATATGACTTCGGACGCAGTGGAAGCGGCGATCACGCCAAGAACCCGCGCGATCATGGTGGTGCATATCTATGGCCTGCCGGTCGATCTCGACCCGATCCTTGAGCTTGCGCGCAAGCATGACCTTCGCGTGATCGAGGACGCCGCCGAGATGCACGGCCAGACTTATCGCGGCCAGCCCTGCGGCAGTTTTGGAGACGTGAGCACGTTCAGCTTCTATCCGAATAAGCACGTCACGACAGGCGAAGGGGGGATGATCCTGACCGATGACGCGCAACTCGCCGACCGGCTGCGCAGTCTCCGCAATCTCTGCTTCAAGCCCGAGCAGCGCTTTGTCCATGACGAGCTTGGATGGAACGCGCGCATGACCAACCTGCAGGCCGCTCTCGGCGTCGCCCAGACCGAGCGGCTAGGCGAGATGATCGACATCAAGCGCCGGACCGGCCGACGCTATGACGAGCTTCTGGAAGGGGTCGATCTGATCCAGCGCCCTATCCCCCGTACCAACTACGCTGACAACATCTATTGGGTGTATGGCGTCGTCCTGAAAGACGCGGTCGAGTTCGACGCCAAGGAAGCGATGCGCCGGCTCGCCGGCAAGGGCATCGGCACCCGTCCCTTCTTTTGGTGCATGCATGAACAGCCCGTCCTGCGCAGAGCCGGCCTGTTCGCGAGCGACTCGCATCCTCACGCGGAACGGATCGCGCGCCGCGGCTTCTATCTTCCGAGCGGCCTTGGATTGACGGACGACCAGATGGTGCGATCCGCACAGGCGCTGAAGGAGATCCTTGCTTGAGCGCCTTCGAACGCTACGCGCCGTGGTATGACCTGCTCTATCAGGACAAGGATTATGCCGCGGAAGCATCCTTTGTGGACGTGCAACTCCGTCGTCATGGCGCTACGCCCGGTACGTTGCTCGATCTCGGTTGCGGCACCGGCGTGCACGCCCATGAGTTCGCGCGCATGGGATGGACAGTCACCGGTGTCGACATCAGCGCAGACATGATCCGCCGGGCCGAGGCGCGTACGGGAGGCGGTTCGGAACACGTTCGATTCCGGCAGGGGGACGTCTGCGAATCCGGCCCGGAGCGGGATTTCGACGCCGCGGTCGCCCTGTTCCATGTGGCGAGCTACCAGACCAGCCGGGGAAGACTTCAGAACATGCTGGCGAGTGCAGCCATCGCACTCAAGCCGGGCGGTATTCTCCTGTTCGACTATTGGTATGGCGGCGCCGTACTCGCGCAAAGCGTTGAAACCCGCGTCAAGGTCGTTGAACGCGCGCCGCTGCGCATCACCCGGATCGCCCAGTCCAACCATAATGAGGCCAGCGCGACCGTTCAGGTCAACTACACGCTGTTCTGCGAGGACATTGCGCAATCGACGATCCATCGGATCGACGAAGCACACTACCTCCGCTACTGGTTTCCGTTCGAGGTCGAGGCGCTTCTCGGCGCGACCGGTTTCGAGCCAATCGGTCACTATGCGTGGCTGTCGACGACCAGCCCGCCGAACTCGCGAGACTGGGCGGCTTATTCCATCGCCAGGAAAAAGACGGTTCAACCGTGAAGCAGTTTCACGTTGGCGTCGTGCTGGAGTTGCCACTCGAGGTCGGCGGCGGCTTCCAGCAAGGGCTTAGCGATATCGCATGGCTCCGCGGCTGGGCGAAGACAGTCGATATTGACGTGACCGTCTTCACCACCCAGCCCAACAACATCGCCATCCTGTCCGAACTCGGCATCGAGGCCACGCTGTTGCGGATTGGTTGGTTCGACCGGCTGTTCCTGTTCCTGAAATATTGCGGGTGGTTCGACCTCCTGCAGTACGCGTTGCACTTATGCCCGCCCTTTGAGAAGCGGCTGATCCGGGAGCATGTCGATATCGTCTATTTCCTGACGACATCGAACTGGCAACTCGTGCTCTACAAGCTGCCTTTCATCATCACGATATTCGACGGTTGCCATCGCGATTCGCCGGAATTCGACGAGGCGCGTGAATTCGCCGAGTTCGAACGTCGCGAAATCGTCTTTCGCAGCGCCAGCACCAAGGCGGCTTTGGTCGTCGCCAACGCCAAAGAGGTGATTGATGCGCTGTGCCGTCGCTACGCGATGGAACAGGATCGCGCGGTTTGTATCCCGTTTTCGCCATCGCCCTATGTGGCACGCTCGATTTCGGCTGGCGAGCAAACGGACGCGGACGCCGCGATCCTGCGAAAGTACGGCCTAGAGCCCGGTTATCTCTTCTACCCCGCCCAGTTCTGGTCTCATAAGAATCACGCAACCATCCTGCTGGCGATGAGTTTGCTGCAAAAGCACGGGATACAGACAACGCTGGTGCTATGCGGATCGGATCGCGGTTCGCGTAACGCAATCGAAGCCTTAGCCGCGCAACTCGGCCTTGGCGACCGCGTGCGTATCCTCGGCTTTGTTCCCTCTATCGAACTCGCCCCGCTCTATCGCAACGCAGCAGCACTGGTGATGGCAAGCTACTTCGGTCCTACCAATCTGCCGCCGCTCGAAGCCTGGTCGGTTGGCACGCCCGTGATCTATCCCGAAGACTTCGAGGCGCAAGCCGGCGATGCCGCCATTCTGTTCGATTACGACAATCCCGCTTCGCTGGCAGAAGCCATCGTCAAGGCCAGCCTACCCGAGGAACGTGCCCGGCTCGCCACCGCGGGCAAAGAGAGGCTCGAATATTTTGCGCGCCAGATCGACGACGGACATCGCGAGTTCGCGCAACACCTTCTGAGACTTCGATACCGCCGCTACCCTCGGATCTATTGAGGACCGCACGCGTTCCTATCGGGGAATAATCGCGATTGTCTTTGCGCGGATATTTCCAATCAGCAGGGGGATCGCCGCCACTCCTGCAACCGCCAGCCAGATCGCACATTCCGCGACGAAGCGCTGCATGCCAGTCCAGGGTATCGTGGAACGGATCATAATTCCCAACCCCCATCCAGCCACTATCGTCGCACCCATGACCCCCGCCAGAAACATCAGGTGACGGAACGGGTGCTTGAGCGTTTGACGCATGATGACAAGCGTCAACAGGCCGAACTGAACCAGGAGATCGCTCGCTACGATCGCGGCCGCCGCGCCCAGCGGGCCCAGTTGCGGGATCAGCAGCAGCGATAAGACGAGAAAGACAACGAGCTGCAGCCCCTTGCTGCGTACAAGAAGATCGGCCCGGTTGCTGTAATTGGCATAGCTTAGCGCCAGGATCGCGGGCGCGGCCATGCTGGTGCCGATCAGCATCGTCTTTGCCAGCAACGGATCGTAGGGAATGGCGCCGCGGGTCCAGAGCACGAAGAAATCAGGCCAAAACGGCAACAGTCCCGACACGACCGCACTGGCGAGCACCGCCACAAATACCGAACCGCGGGCATAGAGCACGCGCAACCGTTCGGTCGCACCAACAGCATAGTCGTGGCCGAGTTCAGCAGCCAGCGGAAGAGTCACCTGCAGGCAGAGCGCCCGCAATAGCCCAGCCGCAACGCGGATCAACCCCCATTGTGCGACAGCGACGCGATCGGCCACCAGCGCGCTGACCAGGAGCACCGGGAGGTTCATCAGCGCCAGCTCGGTCGCGCCAGCGATTCCGAACGGCGCCGCCTTGCGTAGCTGACCGACCATCCAGCGTATCGGACGTCTGCCCCGCGCCTTGCGCAGGAATGGATGCAAGCGCGGCGCATCGATGGTGATCAGATAGACCGCAATCAATATCTGCATCGCGACATAGGCGAACGTGACGGCAAACAAGCTTGCTGTCGCAGCGATCGCAACCAACTGCGCGACCTGTCCGATCAGCGTTCCGAAGCTCTGCAACCAGACAGCGCGGCCGTACAGGCCCCGCGCCCGATAGAGTGCCGACACCAGACCCGCCGGAAGCGTGAGCAGCATACCCGCCGTCATCGCCACAAAGGCAGCATCGAAATTCTCGATCGCCTCGAACCGGAACACCGTGGACGGCGAAACAGCCAGCACCGCTGCCAGCACCAGACCGACGAGCACGACGCTAAGCCAAAGGTAGAGTCGCATTATCGCAGCATAGAATGTCGCGGTGCGGCCGTCGCAATCAACGCTGGACTTGAATGAGAAGAAGCGGTTGATGGCACGAAGCTGCAGGCCGCCATCTGCGACCAGCACAAGGTTGCCGATCGCATAGATGACGAACCAGGCGGCCAGCTCCTCGCCGCTCCAGAAATGCAGAAAGACAGGAACCAGCGCGACCTGCTGGATGATCCCGAGCACCATCTGGAAAATGCTGGCGGACCAACCCGCAAGCAGTCTTCGTGCCCGGGTCGGGGGCGAAATGCCCGCGGGGACATTCTCTCTGCCGCGCGCGTTTGGCTCTTCGATCAAGTCCGGGGACCTCTTTGGCGTACAGAGGGGGCTAGCAGCAACCCGATGGGATGTCGATACTTGGCCCTCGTGCCGAAACATGCGGCAAGCTGGCTCTCACAGCCCACAACGGGCCGCAGAAGCCAACTGGCGCGGAGTGGCCACCCGGATATGGAAAGTGCACCCAGCCTTGCGGGTGTCCCTAAAACGGATCCCGGCCGCTTTCCTGCACGATCCCCGCCAACCCACTCAAAACATCAAGTCCGCCATGCCGTTGCCGGCGGGAGGCGGACCTTGCCGGGAGGTTGTCCGGCGCTATTGTAGCGCCGCCGTTCGATCCGGAGCCCCCCGTAATGCCCGTCCCGCATGCATCGCAAGCCCTGTCCCGATTCACCGTTCTCGACCTCACCCGCGTCCGCTCCGGCCCCACCTGTGTGCGGCAGCTCGCGGACTGGGGCGCCAATGTCATCAAGATCGATGCCTTGACGGAGGACGCTGGCGGCGAGCAACCGGGCGGCCCACGGCATGGCTCGGACTTCCAGAACTTGCACCGCAACAAGCGCGCGATGACGCTCAATCTCAAGGATCCGAAAGGTCTCGAAGTATTCAAGCGGCTGGCCGAACAGGCTGACGTTGTGGTTGAGAATTTCCGGCCTGATGTCAAAGCCAAGCTCGGCATCGACTACGAGAGTCTCCGCCAAATCAATCCGCGCATTGTCTATGGCAGCATCTCCGGCTTCGGCCAGGACGGGCCCTACCACAAACGCCCGGGGTTCGATCAGATTGCGCAGGGCATGGGCGGACTGATGTCAGTAACCGGCGCGCCCGGCGGCGGCCCAATGCGGGTCGGTATTCCCGTTGCCGACCTTGCAGCCGGCCTGTTCTGCGCGATCGGCATCCTCACGGCGCTCCTGGAACGCGACGTATCGGGTGAGGGTCAATGGGTACAGACCTCGCTGTTGCAGGCGCAGATCTTCATGCTGGATTTCCAGGCCGCGCGCTGGCTGATGGAAAAGGAAGTGGCGCGGCAGGCAGGGAACAACCACCCGACGTCGATTCCCACGGGCGTGTTCAAGACGTCAGATGGTTACATCAACATCGCCACGACAGGCGGACGCATCTGGGAACGCTGCGCACAGGCGATCGGGGCTCCCGAACTCATCAGCGATCCCGACTATGCCACGGCGCCGGCGCGTTCCAAGAACCGCGACGCGCTCAATGCGAAGATCAACGAGCTGACACAGAAGAAATCCACCGAGACCTGGGTGAGCGAGCTGAACGCAGCCGGCGTGCCCTGTGGCCCGATCTATTCCATCGACCAGATGTTCGAGGATGCGCAAGTGAAACATCTCGGCATCGCCCGGGACGTGCCGAACACAGAGAACCGCCACATCCGACTGGTGAGCCAGCCGGTGACGCTCTCGCGGACGCCAAGCACCATGGCGGCGCGCCCGCCGGAATTTGGCGAGCAGACCGACGAAGTGCTGGCGGAGTTCGGCTTCAGCAAAGATGAGATCGCCGAGCTCAGACAGCGCAAGGTCGTATAAGGCTTTACGCCTTCGCCGGCCGCAGCCGTCGGGTGGCGCCGCTAAACGCCTTGTCGATCAAGGGCCAGAACAACAGGACGATTGCGAGCGTCGTGATCGAACCGACGAGCCCGTTCGACCAGAACACCTTCATATCGCCGCCGGAACCGATCATCGATAGCCGGAACGCATCCTCGGCACGGTTGCCGAGCACTAACGCGAGCGTGAACGGCGCCAGAGGAATGCCAATCTTCTTGAAGACGTAACCCACCACGCCAAAGCCCAGCATCAGCCAGATGTCGAACATCGCGTTCTGGATCGCGTAGGCGCCGATCGCGCAGGACACCACGATCATCGGCGCAACCGCCGCAAACGGCACGCGCAGGATCGAGGCGAAGATCGGCACCGTCGTCAGCACCAGGACTAGGCCAACGACGTTGCCGAGATACATCGAGGCGATCAGGCCCCAGACGAAATCCTTGTGTTCGACGAACAAGAGCGGACCCGGATTGAGACCCCACACCATCAAGCCACCGAGCAGGATGGCGGCGGTTCCCGATCCGGGAATTCCAAGCGCAAGCATCGGAAGCAGCGCCGAGGTGCCGGACGCATGCGCCGCCGTCTCCGGCGCGAATACGCCCTCGATACGGCCCTTGCCAAAACTGTCCTGGTCCTTGGCAAAGCGTTTGGCGAGGTTGTAACCCATGAACGAGGCGGCGATCGCGCCACCCGGCGTGATTCCAAGCCAGCAACCGATGAAGGACGAACGCACCAGCGTCACCCAGTATTTCGGCAGGTCTCTCCAGACCGACAGCACCACGCGCAGGCTGATGCCGGCGGCGTGGCCGCGCAGCGCCAGACGCTCTTCCATTGTCAGCAGGATTTCGCTGATGCCGAACAGGCCGATGACCGCGACCAGGAAGTTGATGCCGCGGAGCAGCTCGGTAGAGCCAAAGGTCATGCGGAGCTGGCCGGATACGGTGTCCATACCGACGCCGGCCAGCAGGAGGCCAAGCGACATCGAGATGACGGTCTTGTGCTTGGCCTCGCGGCCAAGGCCGACGAACGAGCAAAACGTGAGGAGATAGACTGCAAAGAATTCCGGCGGCCCGAACTTCAGCGCGAATGACGAGATCATCGGCGCCAGGAATGTGATCAGGAGTACCGCGACCAGCGAGCCTATGAAGGACGAGGTAAAGGCGGCTGTCAGTGCTTCCGCCGCCCTGCCCTGCTGCGCCATCGGATAGCCGTCAAACGTGGTCGCCACAGACCAGGCTTCGCCGGGAATGTTGAAGAGGATCGAGGTAATGGCGCCGCCGAACAGTGCGCCCCAGTAGATGCACGATAGCATCACGATGGCCGAGGTCGGGTCCATCGTGAACGTCAGCGGCAGCAGGATCGCTACGCCATTCGGCCCACCAAGCCCAGGCAGTACGCCGACGAAAATTCCGAGCACAAGCCCGACCATCATCAGTAACAGCGTTTTCCAGGTGAGGAGAACGGCGAAGCCGTGAAGGAGCAGGCCAAAAGCTTCCATGACCGAAAGTCCCGCCGATCGATTAGTAGCCGAGAGCCGCCTCGAGCGGCCCCTTCGGCATGATGACGTCGAAGGCGATGTCAAACGTCACGAACATCGCGGCGGTGAAGATGAAAGCGGTGAGCAGAGACTTCCACGCCGCGATCTTGCCGACAAAGCGCATGAAGCCGGAGATCAAAAGGAAGCTCGCAACATAGAGCCCAAGGAATTGCGTGGCGAGGCAGAACAAGACCGTCGGCACGAACACCACCATGACCCGGCGAAGCTGTGCTTGCGTCACGAAGGTCTCGGAATCCTCCCTGCGCGAGAACATCGCCGCAAACAGACCGTAGAGGCTGGCGCCGCCAAGAATGATCGAGAGGTAGAACGGGAAGTAGCCCGGCTCAGGGCCCGTCGCATCCCAGGCCGCGCCGGTGCACAAATTATCCCATCCGAGCGTGACGGCAAGCGCGAGCAACACGAGCGACACGACAGCGTCCACGGCGCGATTGCTGGTCACCGCAGGCGAATTAGCTTCGGGCGCAGTCGGATCGTCGACGACGATTTCAATATCGGTATTAGACATGAGGCGGACGGCTCAGGCAGGCGCTCCAGCGTGGATACGTGCTGACGCAACCGGCGTCAATGCAGCGCTCAGCGCGTACCAGTCCGCTCCGGGAACGCGCTCGCAAGTGCAGCATGATCGGGCCGGAGCACGCCGCGTTCGGTAATCAAGCCAGTGACGAGGCGCGCCGGCGTGACGTCAAAGCCGTAATTGGCGATCGGCGAGCCCTCTGGGACCACACGCACGATCTCAATTCGCCCGTCCGCCGTGCGCCCGCTCATATGCGTCACTTCGCTTGCTGCACGCTGTTCGATCGGAATCTCTCGGCCATCCTTGATACTAAAGTCGATGGTCGGCGACGGCAGTGCAACATAGAATGGCACGCCGTTATCGCGCGCGGCGAGCGCCTTCAGGTAGGTACCGATCTTGTTGCAGACATCGCCATTGGCTGCGACCCGGTCGGTTCCAACAATCGCCAGATCGACCATGCCGTGCTGCATCAGATGGCCCCCGGTGTTATCGGGAATTACGGTATGCGGGACGCCATGGTGACCCAGTTCCCAGGCCGTGAGCGAGGCCCCCTGATTGCGCGGACGCGTTTCGTCGACCCAGACATGGACATTGAGCCCCATGTCATGAGCCCGGTAGATCGGCGCCGTCGCCGTCCCCCAGTCGACGGTAGCCAGCCAGCCCGCGTTGCAGTGCGTCAAAATGTTGACGGTGTCGCCGGCTTTCTTGGTGGCAGCAATCGCCTCGATCACTTCGAGGCCGTGGCTGCCGATCGCCTGGTTGATCCCGACGTCCTCATTGGCGATCTCGCCGGCACGCTTGTAAGCCGCCTCGCCGCGGACGGAAGGCGCAAGCGGACGAAGCGCAACCGCCATCTGGTCGAGCGCCCATTTCAGATTGATCGCGGTTGGCCGCGTCGCGATCAGCAGCTTGTACGCGCGATCCAGGGCCGCGTCAGACGGATCAGCGTGCATGGCCAGCGCCATGCCGTAAGCGGCGGTGGCACCGATAAGGGGCGCACCACGGACCAGCATGGTTCGGATCGCGTCCGCAGCCTCCTCGGCGCTAACTAAACGCGTGATGATAAATTCATGTGGCAGCCGTCGCTGATCGATGGCGCCGACGGACCAGCGGTCAGGCTCAAGCCAGATGGTGCGAAAATGTCGGCCGTCGACCTTCATGAGCGCAGTACCCGTGCCGCCACCGCATCAAGCTTCTTGAGCAGTTCCGGATCGCGCGCCTCGGGGGCCGTGATCAGCGCGGTCTCGAGCGCGCGATCTGAGCCGATTGGACACGGCTCATGCTCGCGCGGAAAATCCTTTGCCAGCCGCGCCACTAGCGCCTTGGCCTTCTCGGCATTCGAACTAAACACGCGAATGATGTCCTGCACGGTCACCGCATCGTGATCCGGATGCCAGCAATCGAAGTCGGTCACCATCGCGACGCTCGCGTAGCAAATCTCCGCTTCGCGAGCGAGCTTCGCCTCAGGCATGTTGGTCATGCCGATCACCGAGTAGCCGAGTTCCTTGTACGTCAGACTTTCGGCAAGGCTCGAGAACTGCGGACCTTCCATGCACAGATAAGTGCCGCCGCGCGCGAAGGGAATGCCTTCGGCCTCTGCGGCGGCGGCCAAATGAATGCGCAGGCGCGGCGACACCGGATGCGCCATCGAGACATGGGCGACGCAGCCTTTGCCGAAGAACGAGCTTTCGCGCTTATAGGTGCGGTCCACGAATTGATCGATGATCACGAAAGTGCCAGGTGGCAGTTCCTCCTTGAACGAGCCGCAGGCCGACAGCGATACGAGGTCGGTGACCCCTGCCCGCTTCAGGACATCGATATTGGCCCGGTAGTTGATGTCGGAGGGAGACAGGCGGTGCCCCTTGTCGTGCCGCGGCAGGAACACGATCGGCAGGCCGGCAATGGTGCCAAAGCGAAGTGGCGCGGAGGGCTCGCCCCAGGGGCTCCTGATCGCCTCCTCGCGGACGTTTTCAAGACCCGGCAAGTCGTAGATGCCGGATCCGCCGATAATGCCTAGCACAGCGCTGGTCATGGCCTCTCCCGATCAGACTTTCGAGGCAATGTTCGACTATACTGCGACGCAATAATCAAGCATTCTCCGAGGCCATAAACGGCGTTTGATAGGTTAACCATGAACGACAAGGAAAAACGCCAATCCATCATAGATGCCTGCCTGCGCATGAATGCGCTCGGCATCAACCAGGGCACCTCGGGCAACATCAGCCTGCGGCACGAGGGTGGCCTGCTGATCACCCCGACCAGCGTACCCTATGAGACGATGCGGCCCGAGCAGATCGTCTATATGGGCCTCGACGGTTCATTTGATCCAGAGCAGCGGCCATCGAGCGAATGGCGCTTCCACTTGGATATCCTGCGCGCTCGCCCGGACGTGAACGCCGTGGTTCATACCCATCCCGTCTATTGCACGGTCCTCGCCATCATGGGCCTGGAGATCCCGCCGATCCACTACATGGTCGCCTGCGCCGGCGGCGACACGATCCGCTGCGCGCCATACGCGACATTCGGCACGCACGAACTTTCGGCGCATGCCGTCAAGGCGCTTGATGGAAGGCTGGCCTGCCTGCTCGAACATCACGGCATGATCGCCGTCGGGCCATCGCTTGCGAGAGCCATGTGGCTTGCGGTCGAGGTCGAAACGCTGGCGCGGCAGTATCACGGCTGCCTGCAGATCGGGAAACCGCGCCTGCTGCCTACCGAAGAGATCGAAAATGTCCGTATCCGCATGGCCGGCTACGGCCATGCGGAGAAATGAGACCGGAAATCCGACTGCTGCCGAGACGCGCTACTTCGCGACGAAGCCCGCTTCGTTCATCAGCGAGGCATTGAGCTTGTCGTCTTCCTCAAGGAACTGCACCATGTCCTTGCCGGTGAGGAAGATCGGCTTCAGCGCCTGCTTTTCCATATAGTCCTTATATTCTGGCGTTTGCGTCACTTTCTGGAACAGGTCGACATAGAATGCCTGCTGCTCGGCCGTGACCTTGCCGGGCAGGAACATCGCCCGCAGCATCAGGTATTGGACGTCGAGCCCCTCTTCCTTGCAGGTCGGGATATCGTTCCAGGATTGCGTTTCGGTGACCTTGGTCTTGTAGGAGATGCGCTCCTTATCGAACACGCAGAGCGCGCGCACCTGGCCGGCGCGCCAGACTTCCAGATTCTCGGAGGGATTGTTGACGTTGGATTCGGTGTGATTCCCGACCAATTGCGTCGCCGCCTCTCCGCCGGACTTGTACGGCAGATAAGAGAACTTGGCGCCGGTCTTCTGCTCCATGAAGACGGTGAGTACATGATCCTCACGCTTGGAGCCGGTGCCGCCCATCTTGAACGGTGAAGATGCAGCCTTCGCCGCCGCAATGAACTCCTTCACTGTCTTTGGACCCGACGCGTTGTCCCACAACACGAACTGATCCATCGCGACTACCGATACCGGAGTGAGGTCACGCCAGTTGAACGGAATTTTGGCCGACAGCGGCAGCATGTAAATCAGGGAATAGGCGATCAGCACCTTGTTTGGATCACCCTCGCTCGATTTCATGTACATCAGCGCTTCGGCACCCGATGCGCCGCCCTTGAGCGAGACCACTATCGGCTGCTTCATCAGATTGTTCTTCTGGATCGCTGCCTGCATCATGCGCGCCATCTGGTCGGAGGCGCCGCCGGCTCCGGCAGCGACGACGATCTCGACCGGTTTGGTCGGCTCCCAGGTAGCAAGTGCCGGCGCGGTCATAAGAACGGCCGCCAAAGCGGTCGCGGCTCCTGCAAAATGTCTCACGTCTCTTCCCTATGTCTTTATTTGGATTTGGCACATCAGGGGCATGCCTGCGGACGCCATTGTGCGGACTGGGAACGCGAAGTTCAAGCCGCGAACCGCCACATTGCTACTGACTTTGGGATGAGATTGTAAGAGCCATCGCGAGGAATCGGTCCTCTCCGCGAGCCCGCCCAGCGCACACCGCGCTCGTGGCAGCGTCCGCCTAGCGTCGACCGTAGAAAAGACGATGATACCTACTTGCCCTTCCAGTTCGGCGAGCGCTTGTTGAGGAAGGCGTCCATGCCCTCGCGAAAATCCTCGCTCATATAGGCGCGCAGGATCAGATCCTCTCCCTCATCGCGCGACAGCGTGCGGCGGATGCGGCGCACCGCCTCCTTGGTCACCTCAAGCGTGATCGGCGCGTGGCTCGCAATGAGCTTTGCGGTCTCGTCAGCGCGGCGCTGCAGGGTCGCGACGTCGGGTACGACTTCATTGAGCAAGCCGAGCGCCAGCGCTTCCGGTGCCTCAACCAGGCGCGCCTTGAAAATCATATCCTTGGTGCGCGCCGGACCGATCAGCGCGACGATGCGTGAGATATTCGACATCGACAGGCAATTGCCGAGCGTGCGCGCAATTGGAAACCCAATCCGCGTCGCTTCGGTACCGATCCGGATGTCGCAGCAGGCCGCGATCCCGGCGCCGCCGCCCGTGCAGGCTCCGGCAATCGCCGCAATGACAGGCACCCTGCACTGCTCAAGAGCGCCGAGCACACGGTCGATCCGCGCTTCATAGTCAAGCGCGTCCTGCGCGGTCTTGAAGGCGCGGAATTGCGAGATGTCGGTACCGGAGGCAAAAGCCTTGTCACCGGTGCCGGTCAAAATCAGCGCCTTGATCGAGCGGTCCCCATTGATGCTCTCGCAGATCGAGGCCAACTGCTCGTACATCGCAAAGGTCAGGGCGTTACGCGCCTGGGGCCGGTTGAACGTGATCTTGGCGAGCCCGTCCTCGACGGAATAGATCAGGTCTTCGCTGGCGGTGACCGGGGCGTTCATGGCGATCTCTCTGTTGTTATTGGACCGGCTCAGGCGACGGCGGCCTTCGGCATCTGCAGGACATCGCGGCCCTTGAGCACCTCCATCGCCGCCAACACGCCGCCGCTCCGATGCGGCACCTTGGCCAGGTCCAGCCCCATCTCGACGCCCGACAGCGTTCCCATCAGCATCAGGTCGTTGAAGTGCCCGATATGGCCGATCCGGAAAACCTTGCCCTTGATCTTGTTGAGGCCGGTACCAAGCGACATGTCGAAGTTTCCCAGCACCACCTTGCGGAAATTGTCGGCGTCATGGCCTTCCGGCATCACCACGCCGGTCAGGGCCGGCGAATGCGCTTGGGGATCCTGACACTGGGTCTCCAGCCCCCACGTCTTCATCGCCGCGCGCGTTGCCGCACTGTGGCGCTTGTGGCGGGCGAAGACATTTTCGAGACCCTCCTCTTCCAGCATCTTCACGGCCTCTCTCAGGCCCATCAGCAAGTTGGTCGCCGGCGTATAGGGCCAAGTGCCCACCTTGTTGATGGCGATTACGTCCTGCCAGTCCCAATAGGAGCGCATCGCCGGATTGGCCTTAGCCACCGCCAGCGCCTTCTCCGAAACGGCGTTGAAGCCGAGGCCCGGCGGCAGCATCAATCCCTTCTGGGAACCCGCGACCGACACGTCGATGCCCCAGGCGTCATGTTCATATTCAAGCGAACCGAGGCCGGAGATGGTGTCGACCATCAAGAGCGCCGGATGGTTGATCCGATCCATGATCTTGCGAACCTCGAGGGGGTACGTAACGCACCCGGTGGAGGTCTCGTTGTGGACGATCATGACGGCCTTGATCTTGTGCTGGCGGTCGGCGGATAGCCGCGCGTCGATCTGCTCAAGATCGGCCCCGTGGCGCCAGTCACCGGGAACGAAGTCGATGTCGAGCTTGAACTTGTCGGCAATGCCGCGCCACAGCACGGCGAACTGGCCAGTCTCGCACATCAACACCTTGTCACCGGGGGCGAGCGTATTGACGATCGCGGCCTCCCAGGCGCCCGTCCCCGAGGACGGATAAATGATCACCGGCTGCTTGGTCCGGAATACCCGTTGCATGGCCGCCAGCACCGCATGGCCGAGCTCCGCAAATTCGGGACCGCGATGGTCCAGGGTCGGCATGTCCATGGCACGCAGAACCCGATCCGGCACGTTGGTCGGTCCCGGAATCTGCAGAAAATGCCGTCCAGTATGCAGGGTCATGAGGCGTCCTTCCCGGTCTAACTTGGCGTCGCGAGCCGCTCGAATATCACCATTTTGCGGGCTTGTCCCTCGCTCAACGGTGCCCATCAATGCATAAGAAGCAGGGCTTTGCCTTGCCAAGCCGGTCCCTGGGAGGCAAGAGAATGGTGCAATGCACGAGAACCGACCGGCGCCGGCAATGAAAGCCGAACAGACCAAAAAAACGGCTGGCAGCAGCGCGCTCGCTACGCGCCTGGCCCGGGAGATTACAGGCGACGTCCTTTTCGACGCCTTCAGCCGCGGACGCTACGCGACCGACGCCTCGTTCTACCAGATCGTGCCCGAGGGCGTGGTGGTTCCCCGAACCATGGACGAGGCGCTACGGGCGCTGACGATCGCGCGCGACGCCGGCCGGATCGCGACTCCCCGTGGAGGCGGCACCTCGCAATGCGGCCAAACCGTTAACCACGGCATTGTGATCGATTTCTCCCGGCACCTGAACAGAATCCTCTCGCTGGATGTCGAGAACCGAACCTGCGTGGTCGAGCCGGGCATCGTACTCGACGATCTCAACCGCCAGCTCAGGAAGCATGGGCTGTGGTTTCCGGTCGACGTCTCGACCGCCTCACGCGCCACCATTGGCGGCATGGCCGGCAACAATTCCTGCGGTGGGCGTTCGCTGCGCTACGGCACCATGCGCGACAATACGCTGTCGATGGATGCTGCGCTTGCCGACGGCACGCTCCTGCATTTCGGCGAAGTGCCGCGGGATCTCGCGCGCGTGAATTCACCGGACAGCGGGCTTGCGCTGTTTCGCGACATGCTTGATCTCGGCAGGCGTGAGGCGGCCGAGATCGCGGACAAATTCCCGAAGGTGCAGCGCCGGGTCGGCGGCTACAATCTCGATGCGCTGGTGCCGCGCAATGCGCCGAACAACTTGGCGCATTTGTTAGTGGGATCCGAGGGTACCCTCGCCTTCACTACCAAGGTCGAGCTCAAGCTGTGGCCGACGATCCGCAACAAGGCGCTGGGCGTCTGTCATTTTGGCAGCTTCTACGAGGCGATGGACGCGGCCCAGCATCTGGTCAAGCTGCGGCCGATCGCAGTCGAACTGGTCGATCGCACGATGATCGCGCTCGGCCGCGATATCGCGATGTTCAAGCCAGTCATCGCCTCTGCCGTGCGCGGCGATCCCGATGCCATCCTGGTCGTGGAATTCGCCGAGGAAGATCAGGCTGAAAATCTCGCGCGGCTGAAGCAACTGGGCGAGTTGATGGGAGATCTCGGCTTCGGCTGGGACAAGCCGCCGCGCAAATGGGGCGGCGTGGTCGAGATCGTCGAACCCGCCCTGCAGAGCGCTATCGCCGACTTCCGCGCCGCCGGCCTCAACGTCATGATGTCGATGAAGCAGGAAGGCAAGCCGGTCTCCTTCGTCGAGGATTGCGCGGTGCCGTTGCCGCATCTCGCTGAATACACCGACCGGCTCAACGCCGTCTTCGCCAAGCACGGCACCAGCGGCACGATGTACGCTCACGCCTCCGAAGGCTGTCTGCATGTCCGCCCTGTGCTTAACCTCAAGCTCGAAAAGGACGTCAAGGCGATGCGCGCCATCGCCGAAGAGGCATTTGCCCTGGTGCGCGAATACAAGGGCTCACATTCCGGCGAGCATGGCGACGGCCTGGTGCGGTCGGAATTTCACGAGACGATGTTCGGCTCGCGCATTGTCGCCGATTTCAGGGAGATCAAACACCGGTTCGATCCGAACAATGTACTCAACCCCGGCAAGATCGTCGATCCGCCAAGGATGGACGATCGTTCGTTGTTCCGCTACTCGCCGCAGTACAAGGTCAACGAGCTGAAAACCGTACTCGACTGGTCGGCCTATCCCGGCGCCGGCGGAGGTTTCCAGGGCGCTGTCGAGATGTGTAACAACAACGGCGCTTGCCGGAAGCTCGAGGGCGGCGTGATGTGCCCGTCCTATCGCGCGACACGCAACGAGAAGGACGTTACGCGCGGACGCGCCAACACGTTGCGGCTGGCCATCTCCGGGCAGTTGGGACCTGACGCGCTTTCATCGGACGAGATGATGGAGACGCTGAAGCTCTGCGTCTCCTGCAAGGCCTGTCGTCATGAGTGTCCGACCGGGGTCGACATGGCCAAGATGAAGATCGAGGTATTGGCTGCGCGAGCGGCGAACCACGGACTCTCGCTCCGCGACCGGCTGGTTGGCTATTTGCCCCGCTATGCAGGTCTGGCGTCGCGCTTCGCGCCGCTAGCCAATTGGCGCAACAGCAGCCGCTCGTTACGGGCGCTGTTCGAGAGGTTCGCGGGCATCAGTTCGAAGCGATCGCTGCCGGCATTCCGGCGCGATGTCTTCAAGATGGACGCGGACGTCTTTGGTCCGGAAGAGGGCCATGAAGTGGTTCTGTTCGCCGATACCTTCAACAGCACCTATGAGCGCGAGAACCTCGATGCCGCGCTGCGTGTGCTCGTGGAGGGCGGCTACCGCGTTCATCTCCCGAGGCCCATCGATCGCGCCCGGCCGCTTTGTTGCGGACGCACATTTCTCTCGGCCGGCATGGTGGATCAGGCTCGCATCGAATTGGATCGGCTGGTCGCCACCTACGCGCCTTTCGCAGCGCGCGGAGTGCCGATCGTCGGGCTAGAACCGAGCTGCCTCCTGACGCTGCGCGACGAACTCCTCTCATTGCGTTCCGACGAAATCGCAAGAGGCATCAGTGCCCATGCGCTGCTCTTTGAGGAGTTCTTGGTGCGCGAAGCGGAGGCCGGCCGCTTGCGGTTGCCGCTTGGCGCCATTGCCAACAAAGCCCTGGTTCACGGCCATTGCCATCAGAAATCGTTCGGCGCGTTCAAACCTGTCGAAAAGGTGCTGCGCCTTGTCCCGGACCTGAATGTCGAAAGCATCGAGTCGAGCTGTTGTGGCATGGCCGGCGCGTTCGGCTACGGCGCCGACACCTACCAGGCGTCGATCGATATGGCCGAACTCTCTCTCCTTCCCGCAATACGCCGCGCCGACGATGCAACGCTGATCGTCGCTGACGGCACTTCGTGCCGACACCAGATCAGGGATGGCACCACACGTTCCCCGCTCCATGCCGCGCGCGTGTTGGCCATGAGCCTGGATCGTGCGAAATCCGAAGGTCTGTCCTCTCCCGCAAAGGAACCCCTCCATGACTGAGCTTACGCTTGATGTTGCCCGAAAGATCCTTGACGCCGCGCTTGCCGAAGCGGTCGAGAAAAAGCTCAAGCCGCTTGTCGTCACCATTCTCGATGCGCGCGGCGCGGTCAAACTGACTGCCGCGCAGGATGGGACCAGCCTGATGCGCGCCGAAATCGCGCATGGTAAAGCCTATGGGGCGCTGGCGCTCGGCATGGGGTCACGGGCGTTGTTTCAGCGCGCGCAGGAGCAGGCCTATTTCATCGGCGCCGTGAATGCGCTGGCGCAGGGTCGCCTCGTGCCGGTGCCCGGCGGCGTACTCGTTCTGGATGGCACCACGCTGCTTGGTGCCGTTGGCGTCAGCGGCGACACATCGGATAATGACGAGATCTGCGCGATCGCCGGCATCGAAGCAGCCGGACTCAAGGCGAATCCGGGATAGTCGCAGTAGGCGCGACGAGCGCAGATTTCCTTATCCTGGATCGGCTCTATCGCCCGGGCCAGGATGGTTTGCGCTTCTCGCTGAACGCCTTGAGGCCTTCCTTGGCATCCTCGGTCATCGCCAATAGCGCGATCTGGCTCTCGGTATAGGCGATGCTCTCGTCGAACGACATCGAGGCGATCGCGCGCATGGCATATTTGCCGCGCCGGATCGCGGTCGGCGACTTGTCGACGATGCGATTGATCAACCACTCGACCTTCATATCAAGCTCGGCGGCCGGCACCACATAGTTCAGCAGCCCCGCGGCCTGCGCGGCCTTGGCGTCAAAAGGCTCGCCAGTCAGCGCCCATTCGCTGACAAGGCGTGGCGGCGCCATCGACTGCAAAAGGCTCATCACCTGCATCGGGAAGACGCCGACCTTTACCTCCGGAAGGCCGAAGATCACGTGATCGGCGGCCACGGCCATATCGGTCATACATAGCAGGCCCATGCCGCCGGCCATGCACACGCCGCCCACGCGCGCGATCGCGGGTTTGGTCGAATTTTGCGAGAGTCGTAGCAGATCAGCGTAATCGACGTTCGGCTTGGAATAGTCCATCGCGAAGGCGGCGCCGCTGTTCTGCAGGTCGGCACCGGCGCAAAAGGCCTTGTCGCCCGCTCCCGTCAGCACGATGATGCGGACCTCGCTGTCATCGTAAGCGTCGCGATAACCTCTTGCGATGCCCGCGATCACGTCACCATTGAGCGCATTGCGCTTGTCCGGCCGGTTGATCGTGATCCAGAACGCCTGGCCCCGCTTCTCCAGGATCACGCTGCTGCTCTCGGTCATCTGGCCTGCCTTTTCTTGCCGTTTCCGGCAACCATTTGCGGCAGGTGGCGGCCGACTGCAAGAGCGATTTAGGCTGAGACCCGAGCCTTCCGGACCCAAACCTTGTTGTCGTGGAACGCGGCGCCGCCGACAGGGGCGACCGTCTCGGCGCCCGTCAGCGTATTGATGCCGCGGCCACCGATATGGGCCTTATTTGGGTGGATGGATTCGGCGATCAGCACGCCGCGACGCACGCCGTCAAACAGCTTTGCCGTTAGCGTCGTTTCGCCGCGCATGTTGCCGAGCGTCACCGCATCGCCGTCGGCAATCGAAAGGCCCGCCGCGTCGTCCGGATGGATCATCACCGTCGGCCTACCCTCGCGTGCCTGGGATCCCGCCGTCTCATTGAAACTGGTGTTGAGATAGCTCCGTGACGGCGAGGTCGCCAGCCGGAACGGATGCTGCTCGTCGGCCTCTTCAATAATGGTCCAATGGTCGGGTAGCGACGGCATCTGATCCCACGGCCCCAGACCCGCGATCCCGAAAGGCGGATGCGCCCAATCGGCTTTGAAGTGGAACTTCTTGTCCGCGTGTGCAAAGCCGTCGAGGTAGTGCGAGGTCCGGAAATCCGGCTGGATGTCACGCCACAGATCCGCCTCCAGCCTCTCGATATCGCCATGGCCGCTCTTCTTCAGCGTCACGTCGATCAATTCACGCGGCGACATCTCAAAGCCGGGATGGACTGCATTGAGGCGGCGCCCGAGTGCCTGAATCACTTGATGGTTGCTGCGGCATTCGGCCGGAGGCTCGATCAGCTTGGGCCCAACTGAAATGTGCTGGTGACCGCCGCCGTAATAGAGATCGTCGTGCTCCATGAACATTGTCGCGGGCAGGACGATATCGGCCATGGCTGCGGTCTCGGTCATGAACTGCTCATGGACCGCCACGAACAGATCCTCCCGAGCAAACCCTTCGCGCACCAACGTCTGCTCCGGCGCCACCGTCACCGGATTGGTGTTCTGGATCAGCATCGCCTTGACCGGCGGTCCGCCCTTCAAGGCCTCGGCGTCGCCGGTCAGGATACGTCCAATCCTCGATTGATCGAGCCAACGCGTAGTGCGGTCGATCGCATCATGTCCCTCGATGACGGACTCGTTGAACTTCCAGATCGCGGCATTGTTGAAAAATGCACCGCCGCCTTCATATTGCCAGGCACCGGTCACCGCCGGGATGCAGAGCGCAGCGTGCATTTGCGCCGCACCATTTCGGCTTCGTGTGAAGCCGTAGCCCAGGCGGAAGAACGAGCGTTTGGTCTGGCCGACCAGACGGGCGAAAGCCTCGATCTCCTGCACCGGCACGCCTGATATCGACGAAGCCCATTCGGGCGTCCTGCTGGCGAGGTGTGCCTCCAATTCGTCCGGGCAGTCCGTATAGCGATCCATGTAGGCGCGATCCGCGTACCCTTCGCGAAACAGCACATGCATGATGCCGCAGGCGAAAGCAGCGTCCGTGCCGGGCCGCAGGATGATCTTCACGTCAGCCTGTTTCACCGTGTCATTGTTGTAGATATCGATCGCGGCAATCTTGGCGCCCCGCTCCTTCCGGGCGCGCATCGCGTGTGTCATGACGTTGACCTGGGTGTTCACCGGGTTAGTTCCCCAGATCACGACGAGGTCAGAGACGCCCATTTCACGCGGATCGACGCCAGCGATCTTGCCGGTGCCGACTGAAAATCCGACACGCGCGATGTTCGCGCAAATCGTGGAATAGAAGCGAGAGTATTTCTTGACATGCGCCAGGCGATTGATGCCATCACGCATCACGAGCCCCATGGTGCCGGCGTAGTAATAGGGCCAGATCGACTCGGCTCCGAATTCGCGTTCGGCCGCATTGAAGCGAGCGACGATCTCCTCGAGCGCCTCGTCCCAGGAAATCCGGTCAAACTGACCGGAGCCCTTCGGCCCGGTTCGCCGCATCGGGTGGAGCAGCCGCTCGGGATGATGGATACGCTCGGCATAACGCGCAACCTTGGCGCAGACGACACCTGCCGTATAGGTCTGCAACTTTGAACCGCGGACCCGGCCAATCGCGCGGCCCTCGATCACCTCGATGTCGAGCGCACACGCCGACGGGCAATCGTGCGGACAGGTTGAATGGCGAATGTCGATCTTGGCGCGCTCGTTCATGTCAAATAGGTAACATCAAATTCCGGTGCCGCCGAGGGGGATTGTCGGGAATTTGCGTGCGAAACAGGGCATAAGCCGTCCAGCGGGGCCAAGTCGGGTTCCGCCAAGCAGCGACATCAATCGCCGGGGAGCGTGCGGACTCGACTCGCCGGGAGAGCAAGTCGTGTCGGTCGCGGAGCGTCCGGTATGATGTCTGGGCCGACGAAGTCTGGGCCGACAGGCTCGGCCTGCGCCGTGTCCGAAACCCAATTCATGGCCGATGGATGACTAACCACCATGCCGATCAGGGCGACGACGATGAGCAACGGCAAAGCAATGAGCTTGATGCTCCAGCTTTGATAGATGCTCTGGTCGTCGTCAGGGGGCTGGTCGAATGAGTCGTGCATGGATCTCTCCACATTGCGGTCCCTGACCTGGGGTTACCGCAACGCGCGCCACCACCCTGTGAGCAGCTTCACAGGCCCGACGAACTCACTGCGTTGTGAAAGATGTCACGGAGCGATGCTATTCGCTGCCGTTTTCCGATCCAGAATCGACCAGCGTCTGTAGTTCTTCCGGCTTCAACACCACGATCGCGCCATGCTCGAGCCGCACCCAGCCGCGCGTGGCCCAAACCCGAAGCTGCTTGTTGATGCTTTCACGGGTCATGCCGACCATCTCACTGATCTCCTGTTGGGTGATGGCAATGACACGACCTTGTGGCTCAGGCTTGTGCTTTTCAGTAAGGCGAAGCAAAGCGCTGGCGACCCGACCTGGAAGGTCTTGAAGGATGACCTGTTCGACTTGATCGCTGGTCCAGCGTAGCCGTACGCACAGGAGCTCGATGAACTTCATCGCTAGCGCCGGCTGGCTCCGGACGAAGGGAATGAATTCGCGCTTATCGATGATGAAAAGTTCGCAATTGCTGTTCGCGGTCGCGTCGGCGGTCCGCACCCCCGAATCCAGCACAGCGATCTCGCCGAAGATTTCTCCGGCCTCGATCAAGTTCAGGATCGCATTGCGGCCATCGGGCGATGAGATGCTGATTTTGACCGTGCCCGATATTACGGCAAACAGGCTTGTGCCCGGATCTCCCTTCGAGAAGATCGCAGCTCCGCGCTTCAGCGTCGTGTGCTTGGCGTAACGACAAAGCTGCTCGAACGCCTCGGGTTCGAGATCGACAAAGTATGGATGCTTGCGGAGAACCGACAATTTGCTGGTCGAAAATCCGCGAGTCTCGCCCGTTTTATCCTGGGGCACGCTCGTTACAACTCCGAAAGCAAAAACTGCCTGGGATGTAGTTCTTCCGTAGTCAACCAAGACCGGCTTTTCAACTGGAAAGCGGCTTCATACGTTGATGTGAGTGTAACGCTCCGATCCTGACGTGGGAAGCCAGCCGTCCGGAGGCCCTCTCCTGTCTCGCCCAAGTAGCTCTCGCCTGCATCTGCCACCTGGACGGCACGTGCGACACATCCGACAACTCTACGACAAACTTAAGTAATTTCAGCTCCAGCTTCCAAAGTGACTGCGTCGATTTGGTCAAGCGCTGCCGTGCACCCGAGGCCACGTCACCCAGGGCTATCCGGGTCTATTTGCCGCCCTCGTCCGCGAGAAAGCGACCGAACGTCCCGAGCGCAAACAGCAAGGGCTCCTGCCGGTTGTAGGAATAGGCCTCAACCGCACCCAAGAATATGACGTGATCGCCGCCATAGTAGCGATTGACGGCACGACACTGAAAGTTGGCGACGCTGTCGGCGATGACGGGCGCATTGCCCAGTCCAGGCGTCCAGCTCACCCCGGCGAATTTATCGTTTGAGGATTTTGCAAATTGCGACGCCAATGCCTGCTGGGGCGCACCGAGCACATTGACCGTGAAGTGGCTCGCATTCTGGAAGATGGGCAGGCCCTGCGAGAACAGGCCAAGGCTCCACAACACCAGCGGCGGATTTAGCGATACTGACGCAAAGGAGTTGCAGGTGACGCCATATGGCCTGCCATCCGCGGCCATTGCCGTGACGATCGTGACGCCGGTTGCGAATGTGCCCAGCGCACTGCGTAAATCCCGAGGATCGATCGGTGAGTTGCCGCTGGCAAATTCATTGGCCGGATCGGCCGGATGCTTGGGTACATCAGACATCCGGTGAACCTCAGAGCGTCAGATTTTCGGACGGCAAGCCCAGCGCCACACGTCCATAGTTGGTCCCTGCCGCGTCGAAATTGAAGGCAAGGTGTGAATTGACCGCATGGGCGTCGCGGAACTGCCGCTGCAACGTACCTGCCGTGAAAAGGCTGCGCGCCCCGCTCGCGGCAAACAGCAGCGACACCGCCTCGCTGCAGAGATTGACCGAGAAAGCACCATCGCGCCGCAGCCTGGTCTTGGCGGCGATAGCGGGGATATGGCCGCTCCGTGCGTCCGCCATCGCGCCGATGCAGTTCGATCGCATGATCAGGCGCGCCGCGTCGATCTTGGCGGAAGCCTCCGCGATCTTGATCTGTGTGCTCTGCATGTCGCCAAGCTTGGCGCGATTGGAGGTCGAAACGCGGTGGCGCGCGATCTCGACATAGTCGTCGAGACAAGCCTGTGCATTGCCGAGGGCGACGCCTGACAGGACATATGGAAACAGCGCGAACACCGGCAGCGCGTAGAGCGGGTTCGGATTGACCGAACTGCCAGGCGTCGGCCCGCCCGTGAGATCGCTCACCGCGATCGACATCGCATTTGCGACAAAGGCTCCCTCAACCTCGACCTCGTTCGATCCGGTCCCACGGAGGCCGGTCGCGTTCCAGATGTCCTTGATCCTGTAGTCTCGCCGGTTGAGCAGGAAAATCCGATATTCGACTCCATCGGCCTCGTCATCGGAGGAGACCACGCTGCCAAGCATATTCCATTCGCAGGATTCGACACCCGACGAGAACGGCCAGCATCCGGTCAACACGTAGCCGCCGTCGACCTTCCGCGCCCGGCCGGCGGGGAATATGAAGGAGGACGCAATCAGGGTATTCAGTTCCTTGCTCCAGACCACATCCTGCGCCTGTGGATCGAACATCCCAAGCATCCAGTGGTGGCTCGCAAGATTGGCGAAATTCCACGCTGCGGAAGCATCGCCCTGCCCCAGCGCATCGGCACAATCGATCAGCGCGACATAGTCGAGCTCCGCGCCGCCGACGCGCCTCGGCTGGAGAATCCGGAACAGGCCGGCGTTATGCAGGTCGTACTCGGTCTCCGCCGGCAGGCGCCGTAATTCCTCGGTCCTTGCCGCCCGCTCGCGAAGTGCCGGAATGAGGGCCCTGGCGCGCGCGACCATGGCCACATAATCTTCTGCTTGCCGCTCGATAGGCGAGCTTCCATCGGGCCTGCGGCCGTCCGTTGCCATTGGCGTTTTCCCGCTCGGCCTTTCTGATCCCAAAGTGGCCAAGACCGCCCGCAGTTTATCGCTTGAACACCAGGGATCAAGACGCCTCACCGCATCCCGTCGTGAACGAACTGCCGCCTGGAATCAAAATAAGCCCGGCGGCCAGAACGGCCACCGGGCTTATTCGGAACTTCTCGCGGACCCGCGGGCCTCGTGCAGCCTGGCTGGGCTCCCATTCCGCTAGCTCGCTTCCAGCATCACCCCATGGTTTTACGCCAGTACAGGGTGTGCGGCCACGCCCAGGGAGCCTGCGGCTGATACAGTCGATAGCCGCGCGAGCGCAGCCAGTTGACGTGAAAGGCCAACACCTGGCCGACGCTCTCGTAATAGTCCAGGATGCGAATTTCAGCTCCCACCCATTGCGTCACCCAGATCGTGAATGCATCGGCGGTCGCGCCGGAGCCACCGATATCGATGAAGGCGCGCAAGGGCAGCAGCGGATCGGCGGAGACCTTTCCGATGCGTCCCTCTTTCCGCGCCTGCGTCAGCATCTCGGCAAAATAGGCGCCTTCGAACGCTCGCACGTAGTCTCCCTCCCAGATGTGATCATAGCGATCGGGATAGAGCGACAAGTCGGTCCGCCGCTCTTCCTCGAGCACGGCCGGAAACCAGGGATTATCGCGCCAGTTCGCGTGCACGACGATCGCGCCCGGCGGCTTTCGCCCGCGCAGGAAATCGTCAATCGCGTCGGTCTTACGCCGCGGATTCCAGCTCGCCCACAATTCGGAGCCTTCGGCGCGAATGGTCGGACGCAACAGCGCGAGGCTGCGTGCGCTCAATGACTGCGCCTCGTCGACCCAGGCGATGCGAAAGCCTTCCAGTGATTTGATCGAGTCCGCCGTGTGATCCTGAAGGCCGCGGAAGATGATGATGCCGTCGCCCGGCGTCTCGATCTTGTCGGCAAAGAGCTTGAAGCCGTTGCCGATGCCGAGCGAGGCGATCTTGCTTTCGATCAGGCGCTTTGAGGATTGCGCCAATGTCCGCTGCGCCTCGCGGATGCAGACCGCGAGCGTGCCGCGCTCGGCCTGGCAGGTCTCGACAAGAAGCTCTCCAAAGAAATGGGATTTTCCCGAGCCTCTACCGCCGAATGCTCCCTTGTATCGCCCCGGCTGCAGAAGCGGCTCAAATGCTTTCGCTGTTGGAATTTTCAGGATGGACAATGACGCGCTCTATTCGGTGGACGAGTTCTAGCTGGCCTTCACCGCCGTTCTCGATTGCCTGCGGGGCCTTGCCCCAGCCGCGGTCGAGAACGGCGTTGGCGGCGGATACGCGTGCGGCCGGGGTTGCATCTTTGCTGCGCATGATGCCCACCAGGACGTTCAGCGCCGTCCTGGTATGACTGCGGGCCAGCGAGCGGATCTCGGTAAGGGTTTTTGCCACTTAAGTCTCATGCAGATCGGGTGGTTCGTATCGCTTCGCTTGCGTGCGACGGCATATTGAATTTGCGGCAGATCGCTCGGAGACAGCGATCATTTCGGCGCGAACCTTATCCCCTTGACTGTCGGGGACCGCATGCGGCGGCGGCACGTTGGCGCCGCGCCGCGGGCCGGCGCGTTCGCGCGCGCCGGTGATCGATGGTGAAAGTGGTTCGGACGACGGCGCGGTTGCGACGCGCGGCGTCGGGCACGGAGATGTGGCGTCGTGACGCGCGGCCGTCGTCCGATTCGAAAAAGCGGAAAAGAAAAAGCCCGCGGCGGATTTCTCCGCGCGGGCTTCACAATGTTTGCGATGATGTCCTTATGCCTCTGATTTGCCCGACGTGTCAATGTCCGAGTTGACGTGGCACAAAGTCAGCGATCCGGCTGCGCATCATCGGTGGTCACATGCCGCGACAGCAAAATGCCCGCAGCGTTATTTCCGCTGCGGGCATTCACTAACTCGACGATGATGTCCTTATGCTCCTGATTTGCCCGACGCGTCAATGTTTCTGGAGCGTACTTCCTGCATGACCGCGGAAAGCGAAACCAGCCTCGAGGCTCATTGCGGGACTGTAGAGTTGGCAGGGTGCGCGGGCCGCGGTCCGGGCGGAGCAGGCTCGATCGGCGGCTTCGGCTCCGTCGGCATGACTGTGGCGCCGGCCGCTCGCGCAGCTTCCCCTGTTGTGGAGTAATTGGCCGTCGCAGCCGGCTGTACCTTCGGCTTGCTCCATGGACCATGATCGACCACCAATATGCCGAGCACGCCGGCTGCTGCTACCGCCAGTGCTACCAAGAGCGGCGCCCCGCCGTGCCGGTTCGAACGATTTCCGATCAAGGACTCTTCTCCATCGAATGCGTCTGGCCTGATGAACAAATCCTCCCGGGCTCCGAGGTTCCGCGCCCGCCAGAGCGAACGGACTGTCCGCAGGTGGAACAAATTGGCCGCTGATGCATTTGGTGGACTAGCGGCCGAAGATGACCCTTCGGCGCAGTGTGCGCAGCCAGACCAGATCTCGTGAGGTTCGAGCCGTGAACTTCGAAACACCCGAATCCCCGCTGCAGCCCAGCCTTGGCGAACGCGCGATCGATACCGCAACCGATGTATCGCGCACGATCACGGAAGTGTCCGATGGACTTCGGGCTGCGATCGACCGGCTCAGCGACGCGATCAAGACCTCGCGTCAACCCGGCGGCACGCTTTCCACGATCACTGCGATCACCCGCGAAGCGCCGCTAACGAGCCTGTGCGTCGCATTCCTGTTCGGCGTCGCGGTAGCACGGCGGCGTTGAGTGCACCGATCAGCTACGGCTGTCGGCACCTCCCTCGATAAATATTTTCTGGCCGCATCCACTTTGCGCGGATTCCAATGGTGGCAGCAATGTGGCACAGTGATTCGGTGGGTTGTTCGCCCACAGGTCAGTGGCGTTGCGTCTCTTTGGGCGAGAGGGGATTCAATGCTGCGCACATTCCGGCCAACGCCGACCTGCACGCGATTCAAGACCGGCATCGAAATGCCATGCATGAAGTGCGGCGCGCAGATGCGCCTCGCTTCGATCGAGCCGCGAGATCAGGTTTACGACGTGCTGACCTATCGCTGCACGCCGTGCGACTCCGGCGAGAGCTTCCTGCAGGCCCGCTAAACGGTAGGCTGCGGGCACAAGCTTGCATCAGCCGCTCAGCACCGCCATGCCGGCCTGGGTCAGAACGGGACTCTCGTCCTGTAGCTCGACCAGACCGAGCTCGCTCAGGACACGCAGGTCCTCGTCGCTGACAGGGGATATCTTCAGGCGGCGAGCCTGGATGTCCCGCAGCGCCCAGCGGAGCGCAATGGCTCGTTCGAGAGAGAAATCTGCGAACGGGTTATCTGCCATTCGCGTCGACCATTCCGGCATTCTCGTTTCCCGCTTCTCGGATGCGGCGGCGATGGTTGCGATAACGCGACAGGCGCCTTCGCGTTCCCTCGTCCCTTCGTCGATGGGAAATCGCTGCCGCTAATAGCGATACGGGTCAATGTCCAACAGCGGAAACGCGCTGAACACGCCCGGCGGGTTGGTCGCCGTCGCCGGATGCAGGTAGGACTTGTCGAGTTCGGCGAAGCTGGTCACGCCGAGCAGGCCGAGGCAGCGGATCACCTCGTCTTCCAGCAATTCCAGCATGCGGGCGACGCCCCTCTCGCCATCGGCGGCCAGCGCCCAGCATTGCAGGCGACCGATGCCGACGAGATCGGCGCCCAAGGCGATCGCCTTCACGATGTCAGTGCCGCGGCAGAACGAGCCGTCCACCATGATCTTGGCGCGCCCCCTCACCGCCTCGACGATTTCCGGCAGGACGTGCATCGCACCGCGGCCGTGATCGAGCTGACGGCCTCCATGGTTGGACACGTAAATCCAGTCGACGCCGTGATCGAGTGCGATGACTGCGTCCTCCGCGGTAGCGATCCCCTTGACGACCAGCGGGATCCTGAACTTGTCCTTGATCAACTTCACTGTTCGCCATTCCAGCCCTTTCTGGAAGTCGCCGCCGGTGGCGCGAATACGGCTTTCCCGGACGTACCGCTTGGCAATGTCGCGCTCGCGACGGCTGTAATGGGCGGTGTCGACGGTGAGGCAGAACGCGGAATAGCCGTTGGCAACACTGCGGCTGACGACGTCCTCCACGAAGGCATCATCCCCGCGGACATAGAGCTGGAAAATGCGCAGCGCGTCGGGCGCGGCCTTCGCGGTATTCTCGAGCCCGGGCTCGGACACCGAGCTCAGCATGTGCGCCGCGCCGAATGCGCCGGCACCGCGGGCGACCGCCGCTCCCGCCGCAGGATCGAAGATCTCGAGCGCACCGACCGGCGCAAGCATGACCGGCAATCGCAATTTGCGCCCGAACACCTCCGTCGAAGCATCGACGTGAACGACATTGCGCAGCACGCGCGGCCGGAACGCGATCTCATCCAGCGACATCCGGTTGCGCCGCAGCGTGGTCTCGGTCTCAGCGGCGCCGACGATGTAATCCCAGGCGTTCTGGTTCAGCCTGGCGCGGGCTTTGCGGACAAATTCGTGCAGGTTCTGGTATTCTTCGCCGCTGGCCCCGAGTTCGACATTGCGCGTCGGCCGGATGGAGGTCCCGTCATTCATGGTGGTTCTCTCCCGTTTTGGCCGGCACATTAGCCGCAGATGAGCGGCAAAAGCTACCGCCTTGAAGGGATAAACCCCGGACGCGAACGAAAGGCTGCCATTCGCTTACGACGACCCGTCTGCCGACAACAAAGAACTCCAGCGCTCAACCGCCCGAAAAGCGGTTTCTATATTCGGTCGGCGATACGCCGAGATGCCTCAGGAAGGCGCGCCGCATCCGCTCGTCGTCACCGAAGCCGGCACGTTTTGCGACCTCCACGACACCGTGTATCTGCCGGCTCTCCAGCAGCAGCCGGGCGGTTTCGACGCGGAGGGCCTCGACGCCGCTTGCCGGGGTCATGCCGGTGCGGCTGGCATAGGTGCGTGCGAAGGTGCGCGGCGTCATGCCGGCCTTCGCGGCCAACGTCTCTACCCGGAGATCGCTGGCGATGTTTTCGATGATCCAGGCGTGCAGCGCGCTGAAGCGCCCTTCGACGTCGGAAGCCTGCGCCGCAAGCACTGTCGAGAATTGGCTCTGACCGCCCGGCCGCTTCAGGAACACCACCAGTCGCCGGGCGACGTCGAGCGCAATCGTATGGCCGAAATCCTCTTCGATCATGGCGAGCGCGAGGTCGATGCCGGCGCTGACGCCAGCCGATGACCAGACATGCCCATCCTTGACGAAGATCGCATTGGGTTCGACGCGGACATTTGGAAAGCTGTCCTGCAGCCGCGGGCAATAGCGCCAATGCGTCGCAGCGCGCTTGCCGTCCAGCACACCGGTCCAGGCGAGCGCGAAAGCCCCGAGACAGACCGAGGCGATCCGGCGTACCTGCGGCAGCGCCTGCGAAATCCATTTCATCAAGCGAGCGTCCTTGCGGATCTCCCAAATGCCGGGGCCGCCCGGAATCACCAGCGTGTCGATCTGGTGCGGTCGCACGCTGCTGATCGGAGCCGTGTCGATCATCATCCCCACATCCGTCGAAACCAGTCCGCCCGAGGTGGACAGATAGGAAAGCGAATATCCGGGGCCCGGTAATTCGATCGCCTCCAATTCGGCGAACACCTGCGCCGGTCCGGACATGTCGAGCAGCGTCACGCCGGGGAAAGCGACAATCGCAATCCGCCGCATCGCGGCCTGCGGGCGCGGGGGGAGCCGTCGGGATTTGGCAGATTTCGAGGGCATATTGTCCTTTAAGCCATTCGAGCCTCGCCTGTATAGCTGTCTACGGACAGTGGAGTTCTGCCATGGTGCGAAAGCTCGGCAGCCAATACCAGGCGATCAGCTCGCCCTGGACCGGTTATGCAGTCTACAGTTTTCCGGATGCGTCCTGCATCGGAGCTTCCGACCGCCAGTCGCTGATGGATGCCATGAATGGCATCATCGCCGTAAACTGGAAGGCGACCGAACCACACTGGACAGCAAGCTCCTCCCCCTTCGACGGCAAGTACAGCCTCATCCTTGTGTTTGACAGCTTGGGACTGGCGGCCTTTTCCGTCTATCGCATGCTGCAGATATCATGCGGACCTGCGGTCTATCGCAGCGGCACCGAGGTACTTCCGGCCCATCAGGGGCGCGGTCTGTACGGCTTCTTCACCCAGGAAGTGCTGACGCGCGCAAGCTCTGCCGCAAAGGGGATTGGCGGCCTGTTCTACGGATGGCGGACACGCAATCCGATCGTCTGGGCGGCCAATGCCAAGATCTGCGAGAAAGTGACACCCTCGCTGCTCGACGACATCAGGGATTCCGCGCTGCAGGCAGCCTGCGTCGAGATGTGCGCAACGCTCTATCCCGGCAAACCGCTCGAGGTGCCGGAAATGATCATGCGCGGCGCCTACGGCCACATTAAGCACCACCGGCAGGCTTACCGTGGCACCGCATCACTGGTCGATGCGGCGATGTCCCGCAGGATTCCGGATTCAGCGGACGCGTTATTCTCGGTTGGATATGCGAGGGTGTGATGTCGATGCTGGGTCAGCAGACCGCATACGCCCAGACGGCCTCACGGCTCGGTGACCGCGCCTATTGGGCCTGGGCGACGGTAGCTGTCGCCTACGCCATCGCCTTCCTGCAGCGCGTCTCGCCGCAATCGGTCAATCTGAGCCTGATGCATGACTTCGGCACCGACGCCGCCGGCGTCGCGATGCTCGCCTCCGGCTACTTCTGGGGCTACACGCTGATGCAGATTCCGGCCGGCCTTCTGGTCGACCGTTACGGCGTCAGGTGTGTGGTGCTGGCCAGCATGGTCGCTTCGTCGCTGGGCAGTGCAGCCTTTGCGCTGGCACCGAACCTGCTTGATGTCTTCGCCGCGCGGCTGATCGTCGCCTGCGGCGATGCGCTGGTGTTCACCGCGCTGTTGAAGCTGGTCGCGCAGAATTTCTCCGACGAGCGGTTCGGCATCATGTCGGGCATCTCGCAGGTATCAGGCTATGTCGGAGGCGTGATCGCCACGACGCCGCTTGCAGCCGCCGTGACGGGCTTCGGGTGGCGCGCCTGCTTTCTGTTCATCGCCGCGATCGGCCTCGCCAATCTGGTTGCCGCCAAGTTTGCACTGAGGCCAAATCGGGTGTCATCCAGCAACAAGACGCTGAAGAGCGTCATCGGCGCCGCGCGGCAATCGTTGTCGCATGTGGCTAATTGGGGATGCGCCATGACCTTTGCGTCCCACTTCGCAGTGGTGACGACGCTGTCGGGCGTATGGGGCATTCCGATGGTGGCGCACTTTTTCAACATCTCGCCGACCGCCGCCGGAACGCCGCTACTTGCCTTCATGATCGGCAACGCCATCGGCTCCATCTTCCTCGGTCACGCGGCCGACCGCGCGGCGGCACTCGACACTGTCCTGATCCGGATTTGCGTGCTGCGCATGATCCTCGTCGCGATGCTGCTGCCGCCGGTCGCCAAGGCGTTCGGTCTTGTTTACGTTACCGTGGTGTTCACCACCCTCGGCCTGGTCGCCGGCGGGACAGTCCCCCTCGTGCTCAAATGCACCAAGCGGCTTTACACCGCCGATCTCATCGGGGTCGGTGCATCCGTAAACACGACGGCGGCTGGGATCTTTGCCGGCATCGCGCAACCGATCATCGGGTTCGCCATGCTTGTCGCGAGCCAGTTCGCCGGAACCGATACCGCACACGGTGCTGGTGCGATCGGTGACGCCGGCTACGGCACCTTGATCGCAATTCTGCTGCTCATGTCGCTACCCGGAATTGCCGGACCGCTGTTGATGAGAAGCAAACTGATAGTTCAGTAGTCGCGTTAACCGTATAGGGGGCGTTATGGAGCGTTTGTTCTTGAGACGAGGAGAGGTCGCGTCGAAATTCGCGGTGAGTAGCTGGCAAAGCGTGATGTTCGCCGAGTTCGAGGCCCAGATGAGCAGCGAAGCGAGGCCGTTCCCCTGCGTGTTCGGCGTAGCCGGTTATCGCCAGGATCAGCTCCGCTACCTGTTCCTCGATCCCTACGATGTCGAAGTTCTCGGAGAACAGCTAGCGCATTATGTCTCGCAAGCCCGCTCGTTCGGCCCCAATACTTCACTGATCATGTTTACGCGGCCGCGCCCGGTACAAACGCTTGACGCCTATTATCGCAAGATGTGGTCGACGCTCGACCAGCTTGCGCGGCTGGACAAGTCTCCCTGGCCAACCGACATTCCTGAGCAGTTGGACGATCCGATGTGGGAATTCTCCTTCGCCGACGAACCGATCTTCGTGGTGTGCACCACGCCTGCGCATGTGATGCGCCAGAGCCGCCGCTCCAGCGCGTTCATGCTGACCTTCCAGCCGCGATGGGTGTTCGAGAAGATCCTGGGAACGGAAAAAGCGGCCAATGCGGCATTCGCGGAAGTGCGCAAGCGGCTCATTCCCTACGACAGCACAAGTCCCTCGCCTCTGCTCGGACGCTACGGCGCGACCGACGGGCGCGAGTACCAGCAATATTTCCTGCGAGACGACAACCATTCTGTCGGGGGCTGCCCCTTCGCCAAGCTCGCGCAGAACAAGTCGGCTCACACTGGCAACACGGAGCAAGCGGCATGACCAGGATTGTGACAGGTCAGAAGACCGAATTCGCGATCGATCCGGCGATCCTCAACCTGCTTCCGGAGCAGGGCTCGATCGAACTGCAGCATGACGTTGCGGGCAAGGTCCATAGCTTCCACACCCATCCGGTCGACGAGATCCTGATGATCATCAGCGGCAGGCTCAATTTCACCTGGGATGGCGGTCAGCGCATCGTCAGCGCCGGTGACACCATCTTCCTCCCGGCCGGCACGGTCCACCAATCGGAAGCGCTCGAAGGCGGTGCGGTCTATGCAATCGCGACCCAGCCACCCGCCAACATGGCGCGAAACTGATCGTTTCGCTCGATGGAGCTCCGAGCTATCTACTGCAGCTCCGCAACACAACTTGGATTGTTAATCCACTTATTAAGAGAGGAAGAATTTATGGCATATCCAGGCAAACGCGACGGCTTGGCGAAGAAGGTTGAAACCGCAGCCCAAGAGGCCGAACGCCTCGGTCTGACCACGGCCACCTTGATACTGCGGATGGCGCGTCTCGAGATCGATCGGGCCGAGCACAAGGAAGCGGACGAGAGGCCAAACAACAAACTCCACAGCAAGCCGAACTGAAGCTATAGCTTGGCCGGTTTGCGGAGCCGAGACCGGTAAAAGAATAGAGATCGCCGGCGGAGCGTGCCCAGACCGATCCGCCAGACGATGGTCCGCTCAGTCCGTATTTCCCGTCTTCCCGAACGCTCCAGCTTCCTTCAGCGCCGCGATACGGCCGTCGTCATAGCCGAGCGTGTCGCGCAGCACCTCCCTCGTGTGCTGGCCAAGCAGCGGCGCGGCGACTGGATCGACCGTCGGCGTAACGCTCATCCCGATCGGCGTCTCGATATTGGGAACGAAGCCCGCGGTCGGATGCGGAATCCTGCTGAGGCGATCGCGGTCGCGCACTTCCGGGGCATTGAACCCCTGCTCGACCGTGCGCAGATAGCCGACGGGAATATTGGCCTTCTTCATCTTCGCCATCCAGTTTTCGAGCCGGTCGGTGGCAAAGATGCCGGCAATGATCGCGCGCAGCTTCTCCTTGTTTGCTGTTCGGTCCTTGCGGTGTGCAAAATCGGGATGGGTGATGAGATCCGGCCGGTCGAACACTTCGGTGACGAGGCGGCGGTACAGCCGATCGTTGGCGCAGGCCATGTAGAGCGGACCATCGGCGGCCTGGTAGAGACCGACCGTTGGCGAACCGTTCGGCGAATTGCCGAACCGACCGGGATTCTGGCCGCTGATCAGATAGGCCATACCGTAAAATCCAGTCATGGCTACCGCCATGTCGATCAGCGCGATCTCGACATGCTGGCCGCGGCCAAGCCGGTCGCGTGCCAGCAATGCAAGCAGGATCGCATTGCAGGCCGACATGCCGGTTGCCATGTCGACGATCGGCGGCCCGGTCCTTACCGGCTCGCCGTCGGGAAAACCGTTCAGCGACATGAAGCCGCTTTCGGCCTGCGTGATCGGATCGAACCCCGGCCGCAAGGCAAATTCGCCTTTGCGGCCATAGGCCGAGATCGAGCAATAGATCAGCCGCGGATTGCTCGGCGCGACCGAAGCATAGTCGAGGCCGAACTTCTTCATCACGCTGCCGGAAAAATTCTCCACCACGACGTCCGCCTTGGCGATGAGCTCGCGCACCACCTCGCGTGCGGCGAGATTGGTGAAGTCGAGCGCAATACCACGCTTGTTGCGGTTGAGGCTGAGATACGCCGCGCTCTCGCCGCCGATTTCCGCATGTTCATAGGCGCGCGTGTCGTCGCCGCCATCCGGGTTTTCGATCTTGATGACCTCGGCGCCGAAGTCGGCAAGCGTCTGCGTACAGGCGGGACCGGCGACCACACGGGTGAAATCGATAACCAGCAGACCATCGAGGGCGGTCGGTTCGCCCTTTGCGCGCAGCGCGCGCTCGGGCAGTTGTGGTCCAACAGTCATGGTTGGGCGCTTCCTTTTATTATTGTCGGTTAATGGGCAAACGCCCACCGTTGTCGCCAGAAGCGACGTCACGACTTTCTAGCGGAAGTACCAAGGTGAGGCCAAACCCGGATTTTGCAGGGCGGGATATCAGGCTGACATGGCTACCGGCCCAGATCGGCGATATTCCGCAGCAAGAAAGAGCACCACGCCCGAACGAGGCTCACTGTTGCTTTTCCCAGAACTGCAACAGTCCCTGCGAGGCCGAGCCGCCGATCACGCAGGGGATGCCAATAGCGACCTGCCCGAGCGCCGCAGCCGACACGCATCCGAGTGAAAGCGCGCCGACGCCAACCTGGCCCCAGAAGTCCAGATTGCGCCGGCTATCGGATCCCTTGGCCTTGAGTTCGTCGACGGCACCAAGGGCATCCTTGCGCAGTGCCGCGATCTCCACCGTATCGGCCGCGTCGACGACCTCCGCGAGCGGCGCCTTGATGGGCGGCTTCTGCCGCGCCAGTTCGTTGCGAAGGAATTCACGCAGGCTGGCGTCGCGGATCGCATAGCTCGCCAGCGTATAACGCGCCATGCTGCCGACGGTGAGCTTGTCGACCGTATCGCGGCTCCTGCTCCACGGCAGCATCTCGATGATGCGCTGGATCGGAACATGAGAGCCGGTGGCAAAATAATATCCCCACAGCGTATCCAGGAGATCCTGATCGGTGGCAAAGGTCAGCTTCGTGTTCAGCTTCCTCTCCTCCTTGGCGAACGGATTGCGCGCGAACGCGACGCGTAGCTTGTCCATCATCCCGGGCGTCGCCTCCTCGAGCGGAATATCGTTGAGTGTCGGCAGCCTGCCGGAAAGGTAGCTGTCGATCATCACCCTGCGCCCCGGCATGCGCGGCGCGAGCCTGCGCAGAATATTCCGCCAGTCAGCCAGCCCGGAATAGGCAACGGCGCGCACGATCACCCATTCATCTTCCGGCGCGACGGGGAAGAAACTCGCAACCAGTTGCTCGGCCTTTTCCGGATTGGAGCCGATCGCGCCGGCGATGAAGCCGAGATAGATGCCGGCATTTTCCGGCTCCTTGAAGCTTTGCGAATGGAAGAGAATGCGCACCGCGGCCGGCACATGGGCGTAATCCGGCTTGGCGCGATAATTGTAAATCCACTGCTGGACCACGGCGAGCGAGGCGCGCGGGTCAATGTCCGGCGTCTTCTCCGCATGCGCCGATTGCATCAGCAACAGGGAGCTTACGACGAGAACTGCGTAACGCATCCGGCACTCCTGGCGAGCGTTGATGCATCACCGCACCAACATCTCGGACTTTGTGCTGCAAAGCATGATGCGGCCATTGCGACAATTCTGAGAACGCGCAGGTTAAATAAGCGCGCTTAAATTATGGCGGGCGGCCGATTCCGGCCTGCAACTCACCCCAGATGCGACATCCTTTTGCCCGGCGCCGGCAATTCGATATCGCCGGTCAATGGGAGACCGTAAGGGAAGTGAAGCTCGAGCGCATCACGCTGCGTTGGCGGCCGTCGAAGCCGCGCATGACCGGCTTGTCACTTGTCGCCACTGCAGTTCTGTTGAACGCGGTCGCATCACTTGCCGCAGAGAGCGTGCCGGTGCCGACTGCGACGATCATCGTCGAAGGCAACCGCCGGGTCGAGGCCGATACCGTGCGCTCCTACTTCCATCCAGGGCCAGACGGCCGGCTTGATGAAGCCGCGCGCAATGAAGCCCTGAAGGCGCTGGTCGCAACGGGTCTGTTCGAGAAGGTCTCGATCGAGCCCGCCGGCGATCGCCTGACCGTGCATGTGACGGAAGCTCCAACCCTCGACCGCGTCGCCTTTGAGGGCAACAGGAAGATCAAGGATGCCGATCTGGCCGCCGCGATCGAATCGAAGCCGCGCGGCAGCCTGCAGCGCTCAACGGTACAGGGCGACATCGGCCGTATCATCGAAGCCTATCGCCATGTCGGACGCGACGATGTCCGCGTCGCGCCCGAGATCATCGACCGCGGCAACGGCCGCGTCGATCTCGTTTATGTGATCACAGAGGGTACCAAAACGCCCGTACGCCGGATCAGTTTTGTCGGCAATCGGGCCTTCGGCGCACGCCAGCTCAATGCCGTGATCAAGACGTCGGCCACCAATATGCTCAGTTTTCTGACCGGCGGCGACGTCTACGATCCCGACCGCATCGCGCAGGACCAGCAGCAGTTGCGTCTCTACTATCGCAGCAAGGGCTATGCCGATGCCACCGTCCGCTCGGCAACGGCCGAATACGATCCAGCGGCCAAGGGATTTGCAGTCACTTTCGCGATCGATGAAGGCCCGTTGTATCACTTTGGAGATATCAGCGTCGCCTGCAATATTCCCGGGCTCGATCCGCAAAAGCTGCGCGGCGTCGCACTCGCCCACGTCGGCGCGGTGTTTGACGGCAATGCGCTTGACAAGAGCACCGAGCTGCTGGCCATCGAGATGGCCAAGCTCGGCTATCCCTTTGCGCAGGCTGTGCCGCGCATCGCCCGCGATGCCGCCGCACAACGAATCGACGTCGCATTCGTCATCGACCAGGGCCCGCGCACCTATGTCGAGCGTATCGAGATCCATGGCAACACGCACACCCGCGACTACGTGATCCGGCGCGAGTTCGACATCGCCGAGGGCGATCCTTATAACAAGACGCTGATCGATCGCGCGGAGCGGCGGTTGAAGAACTTGAACTACTTCAAGACCGTCAAGATCACCAATCGGCCCGGCTCGACGCCCGATCGCGTCGTCCTCGATGTCGAGACCCTGGAGCAGGCGACCGGCGAGTTCAACATCTCCGGCGGCTACTCGAGCACTGACGGCGCGCTAATCGAGCTCAAGGTGGGCGATCGCAATTTCTACGGGACCGGAAAGAACGTTCAGGCCTCCGTGACCTATGGCCAATATGCCCGCGGCATCGACCTCGCAGCATCGGAGCCCTATTTCCTCGGCACCAAGGTATCGGCCGGGATCGAGCTGTTCGGCCGGCAGAGCGAGGCGAACAGCTACCAGTCCTACAACAGCACGACCTATGGCTCGACGCTGCAATTCGGCACGCCAATCACCGAGCAGCTCGGCGTGCAATGGCGCTATTCGATCTACAATCAGGACATCTCGCTTGGCCCGACCAATTCCGGCTTGACCCCTTCCCTTGCAGTCCAGCAGGCGGCCGCTAACGGACCGGCCTGGGTCTCCGCCGTTGGTTCCACCTCGACCTACAGCACGCTCGACAACAACAAGAGCCCGACCAGTGGATTCAGGTCGCAACTCAGCCAGGATCTGGCCGGCCTCGGCGGCGACGTGAAGTTCCTGCGGACCAGCGAAGACGCGCGCTATTACCAGACACTCACGGGCGACCTCGTCGGCATGGTCCGCGCTCAGGGTGGCTACGTCACCGGCTGGGGCGGTCAGCAGGTGCCGCTGATGAACAGCTTTTTCGGCGGCCCGACCATGGTCCGGGGGTTTGCCACCAACGGCTTCGGCCCACGCGATCTGACGCCCGGCACCACCATGGATAATATCGGCGGCAGCGCCTATTGGGCGACGACCGCGGAATTGCAGAGCGGAATTCCCGGCGTACCGGACGAATACGGCCTCAAGGCATCGGCTTTCGTCGATGCCGGAAGTGTGTTCCGTTATACCGGTCCGACCAGCGTGGGCGGCACCGCGCTGCAGGTCGCTGGCAAAAACGTCGTGCGCTCCTCGGTCGGCATGGGCCTTACCTGGGCGTCCCCGTTCGGAGCCCTCACCGTCGACTATGCGGTGCCATTGACCAAAGCCGCCTATGACGTGGTGCAGCCGCTCCGCTTCAGCGCTGGAGGCTTTTGATGGGAACGGGATGCGGCGTCGCAAAGCCGTAGATCAGCGCCAGCCGGTCGAGACATTCCTTGAGCCGCCGCGCAAAGTAGTCGTTCCAGCGCTGGGTTCGCAGTCCCCGCCGCTCGCCGACCTGCTCCATGGTCATGCCGAGGATCAGGACCTCGTGCACCAGGGCCGAACCGTCGGCGCCGAGCTCGCGCTCGACCCGGTTGAGCCGCGATACCGCCCTGCGCTGGGCCTCCGTGATCGGCTCTCGCCGCGTGCCGCCATCGACATATTCCCTGGTGGGGTCGACCGCGCGCGGTCCACGCTCAGCCTTCTCCCAATCACTCTGGAACGCGCGGCCGCCTCGCAACTGGGTATCATCGATCTGACGGTGCGAATGCAGGCGTCCGAGCGGATCGTTGCGGATCGAGCGCAGCGCAACGACTTTGTCTCCAGGCTCGAGCGCAAGGGGATCATCGACCTCAACAGTGGCGACCTCGGCGTTGTACGGCAGATCCTGTGCGCGGCGGTCATGCGCTCTCGCGGGATGATATGGTTTCTTGCGTTTGGCGCGCGGCATGGCTTGGCTCCTTCGAGGCAGAATTCGACCGGGGACCATCTCACCGGTGGCAAGATGGGTCGTTTGCAAGATGGATGAGGTGGGAGGCGCGTACGCCGCTATGCCGGCTCGCTCAGGGGCAGCAGTGCGGTGCTCGGTGACGGCTCCGTCTCGAGCTCCGGATTGCGGCTCAAGTGGAAATGAGGCGTGCAGTAGCTTGAGCCTGGCCGCCTCCGATGACCGCAAAACGTGATGGGTTCGCCATCGCTGTCACCGCCATAGGGATATCGGCAATCTTCATATTCAAGCTCCACCAGCGAAAGGTGGCGCGGCTCGATCTCGGCGCAGCGAAGCTGAACCTGCGGCGCCTTCTCGAACACGGGCATCGGCCAATTGAATTCGATCGACCTTGGCGCGCGCGGCTCGTTCGACCGGTTCAACTGCGGCACTGGCGTCAGCCGCGGCGGTGCTGGCGGCGAGCTATCTGACATCGTCAGACCAAGCCGTCTGGCACGGCCGATCGCGGCGCTTCTCGTATAGTCGGTGTTGAATCTGGCGTTGATCGCCTTGGCGATCTTCGCAAAGCTCATGCCTTGGGCAATATATTCCCGCAGCGCGTCCGAATGTTCGGGCGCCCAGCCTGTCAGTTCCATTGTTGATTCTTGTCCTTCCCTTCGGCGCCCGATGCCTCACCGTCAATTTCTGATATTCCGAAATGAAAGTCAAGCTTGATTTCTGATTATCCGAATTGCTATGCTTTCTGGGGATTCGAAAGAGGGATGCGCCATGCTGGACACCAGATTGATCGAGCGGGGCCTGCAGAAGCCGGGCAAGACAAAGGGTGGGCTTGCGCACGCGATGGGTGTTCGCCCCGGCGCTGTTTCCGAAATCCTCTCCGGGATACGCCAAATCAAGGCATCCGAGATTGCGCCTATCATGGAATATCTCGAGCTCAACTCGGTGCCGGTCATGGGCCGGGTCGGCGCCGGAGCCTCCATCGAGCCGGAATATGAGCAGGTACCGCCGGAAGGGCTCGGTGAAGTCGAGTTACCCTTCCCGATCGCGGAAGAAACCATTGCATTTGAGGTATCAGGCGATTCGATGCTGCCGAAATACGAGAATGGCGACATCATTGTCGTCTATCGCGAGCAGCGACACCCTCTCTCGAGCTTCTATGGCGAAGAAGCGGCGGTTCGTTTGAAGACCGGCGAGCGCTATCTGAAGACGATCGAGCGTGGAAAATCGCTGACGCTGGTCAACCTCACGAGCTTCAACGCCAAGCCGATCAACGGGGTGAAGCTCGAATGGATCGGCGAGATCTGCGTGACCCTGCCGCGAGGCCAGATCGAGCGGTTGCGCAGCAAGGCGGCCGCGCGGTCCCGCAAAGCCGCCAAGGCGCACGGTCCTCGGACGCCGGAGAAATAGCCAAGGTCCCGACTTCTGATTTTCAGAAATTATACTTGACAAATTTCCGATTTTCGGAAATTATGCGGCCATCCGACTCCTGTCGAGAGAGGTGGCCGGTTTGGCCGACATGCAGTATTTCGTCGTGATGATCGATTACGGCCGGCGCGGCCGCGAGGCCGTGGTTGATCCCGAAATCACAAGGCGCGGGGTCATCGCGCGGGTTGTATCGGGCGAATACAGGAACATCAGCTTCATCCACGAAATCTCCGATTCGGCTGTCGAGGACGTGACGGCCGATATCCTCGCCGAGGCTGCCCTCCCCGGCATCAGCGCGGCCGAAGCCGACCTGCAAGCGAGCGTCTTCGACCATCGCCGCGATCTGCGCAAGCACGAGCAAGCATGATCGGCCCTTCACATGAATCGCGGTGAATCACATTTCAATTTCGAAAACGTGATCGTCGGCGGCTTTAATTCATCAGCAGCGGATCAAATATTCTCGGCGAAACGTCTATTCGGAGTGGCGGCGGGGCGCGATGGATTCGCGATTCGCTGCTCCGAACGTGGGAAGTTTTGCTCTCAATGAATCCATGTGTGAAGGCTGAGATCGCGGCGCGCGACGGCGATCTACGCATCTTCCTTCTGCTCGGCATCGCGACTTGGTCCCTGTTCCTGGATCACATTCCGCACAACGCCGTCAGCGTGTTGACCTTGCGGAACTTTGGATTCAGCGGGGCGACCGAGCTGTTTGTATTTGTCATCGGCTATGCCGCGGCGATCATGTACGGGAAGATCGTTGTGGAACGCGGCTTCGTCGTTGGGGCGACGCGTGTCTTCAAGCGGGTATGGCGGCTCTACGCAGCCTATATGGTGCTGTTCGTCGTCTACGTCGACCTGATCGGATATGTCGCGGCTCAATCCGCAGCACCCGATCTGTTCGCGGAATTCAATATCACCGACTTCATCGAGCATCCGATTCGCGTAATCGTCCGCGGCCTGCTGCTGCAGGCCAAACCGCTCAACCTAGACGTATTGCAGCTCTTCATCGTCCTCATGGCGTTCCTTCCCGCCGTGCTGTTCGGCATGATGCGCTGGCCGCGCCTGACCATGCTTGGATCCATTGCGCTCTATCTGTTGGCGCGGCACTTCGACTGGAACCTGACCGCTTTTCCGGACGGGGGCTGGTATCTCAATCCGTTCTGCTGGCAATTGCTGTTCGTGCTGGGCGCCTGGTTCGCGGTCGGTGGTGCAGGAGACGCGCACGTGGTTCGCGCGATGCAGAAGCTTCCGGCCTTGCGCGTCACCGCGTTGATCTACCTGCTCGTCGCCCTGACGATCATGTCGGCTGGAAAATCGCCTGCGCTGGCGGAGATGATACCCAGTTCGGTGCTCGATGCCTTTCCGGCCAACGACAAGGAGAACCTTGCTCCCTATCGGGTGCTGCACCTGCTCGCACTGGCGTTCTTTTTCACCATGCTGATACCTCGTGACTGGTACGGACTTCAAATGCAGGCCATGCAGCCCCTCATCAAATGCGGCGAGCAATGGCTCGCGGTGTTCTGCTCCGGCATCTTCCTTTCATTTGCCGGGCACCTGGTTCTGATCACGGGCCCCAAGTCGCTGGCGATGCAGGTGGTCGTCAGCGTCGCCGGCATTCTCGGCATGACATGTGTCGCCTATTATGTGTCCTGGTCCCAGCGGCAGGACCACAAATCCGCGGTCGGCGCGCGATCCTGAAACCGCTTCAGGGGTCGTGCAGCGCTAGCGCTGCATCTGCATGATCTGGTCCATCGGCATCATATTCTGATTGAGGTTCGCCATGATCCATAGCGAGCCGCCAATCACCAGGAAAACGATGAGCACGCCGAAGGCAAGCGCCATCACGTTGTTGGTGTTGTCAGGCCCGGTCGTGATGTGGAGGAAGAAGACGAGATGCACGCCCATCTGGGCGATCGCCAGCACGATGATGGCAACGGGAATGCTCGGCTGCCAGACCAGGTCGGTGCCGGCAACAAAGAACGAGGTCGCCGTCAACAGGAGTGCAAGGCCAAGGCCGGTGACATAGCCGAGTACGCGCAGGCCGACGCCGCCCTCGCCTTCGTCGCCTGGTGCCAGATCGACACGGTGCTGTTCCAAAGCTTGATCGCTCATGGCTTGCTCCCGAGCAGGTAGACCACCGAGAATACCGCGACCCAGATGATATCGAGGGCGTGCCAGAACAGCGCAAAGCACATGATGCGTCGCCCAATGTCGGCCCGAAAGCCCTTGGCGACCACCTGCGCCATCATCGTCAGCAGCCAGAGGATGCCGGCAGAGACATGCAGGCCATGGCAACCGACGAGGCTGAAGAAGGCGGTCAGAAACGCGCTGCGCGTCGGCCCCGCACCGCGTGCGACCAGGTCCGCAAACTCGCGCGCCTCAAGGTACAGGAAGGCCAGGCCGAGAACGCAAGTCGCCGCCATGCCCACCTGGAACCAGAACCTGTTTCGAATATCGGCCGCGATGTTGGCGAGCCCGCAGGTGAAACTTGACAGCAACAGGAAGACGGTCTCGACCGCGACTCTCCTGAGATCGAACAGTTCGGCCCCCTTCGGCCCCCCTGCGGTCTGGTCAACCAGGACCGCATAGGTCGCGAAGAAGCACGAGAACATGACGATGTCGCTGAGCAGGAATATCCAGAAACCGAAGCCTGTGACGATCCGCTTCGGCGCCGGTCCCGCGTGCGCGACCGCGGCATGCGCGATCCCGCGCAGACGGTGCGGATCGGCTTGAGCATATGCCAGCGTCGTGTCGGCCATGGCTCAGGCTCCCGCCAGGCTGGTCAGGGCGCGCCGCTCTTCGAGATTTGCGCGGTCGATGCGCGCCACCTCCTTCGCCGCGATGACGTATTCGTCATGGTCCCGCCATGCGAATGCGACGAAGGTGGCGAAGGCGCCGATCGCACCGGCCGCGACCATCCACCAGATGTGCCAGATCAACGCAAAGCCCATGATGGTCGCGAAGAAGGCGCACACGAAGCCGGTCGGGGAATTGCGCGGCATCTCGATGTCCTTGTAGTCGAGCTCGCGCTTCTCGAGACCCTGCTGCTTGGCATGCGCCTTCAATGACCAGTAAGCGTCCTCCCCGGTCACATCAGGTGGAATCGCGAAATTGAATACCGGCGGCGGCGAGGCCGTTGCCCATTCCAGCGATCGCCCGTCCCACGGATCGCCGGTGCGGTCGCGCAACTCTTCGCGATGACGAATGCTGACGGTGAGCTGCATGATCTGGAAGATGATCCCGATCAGGATAATGACGGCGCCAACCCCTGCGATCAGGAGCCACGGGCGCCATTCCGGGACATCGTAATGCTGCATTCGCCGCGTCATGCCGAGAAAGCCGAGCGCATAGAGCGGCATGAACGCGACGTAGAACCCGATCAGCCAGCACCAGAACGCCGCTTTGCCGAGCCCCTCATGCAGGCGGAAGCCGAACGCCTTCGGAAACCAATATGCATAGCCCGCGAAAGCGCCGAACAGCACGCCGCCGATGATCACGTTGTGAAAGTGAGCGACCAGGAACAGGCTGTTGTGAAGCAGGAAGTCCGCGGGCGGCACGGCGACCAGCACGCCGGTGAGGCCGCCGAGGATGAACGTCACCATGAAGCCGATCGCCCACAGCATCGGCGTGTCGAACCGCACCCGTCCACCATACATCGTGAACAGCCAGTTGTAGATCTTCACGCCGGTCGGCACCGCGATGATCATGCTGGCGATCCCGAAGATCGCATTGACATAGGGACCGGCGCCCATGGTGAAGAAATGGTGCAGCCACACCATGAAGGAGATGACGCAGATCGCCATGGTGGCGAGCACCATAGACCGATAGCCGAACAGCGGCTTGCCCGAAAACGTCGAGACCACCTCAGAGAAGATTCCGAACGCAGGCAGCACAAGGATGTAGACCTCGGGGTGACCCCACGCCCAGATCAGGTTCATGAACATCATCACGTTGCCGCCGGCCTCATTGGTGAAGAAATGGAAGCCGAAATAGCGATCGAGAATCAGCATCGCCAGCGTTGCCGTCAGGATCGGAAACGCCGCCACGATCAACAAACTCGAGGCGAGCGTGGTCCAGCAGAACATTGGCATGCGCAAATATGTCATGCCCCTGGTGCGCAGCTTCAGCACCGTGGTAACGAGATTGATGCCGGCAACCAGCGTGCCGACGCCGGAGATCTGAAGCGCCCAGAGGTAATAGTCGACGCCGACACCCGGCGAATAAGTGAGTCCCGACAGCGGCGGATAAGGCAGCCATCCGGTGCGCGCGAACTCACCGACCACGAGCGAGATGTTGACCAGCAGCGCGCCTGTTGCAGTGAGCCAGAAGCCGACGGAATTCAAGGTCGGAAACGCCACGTCGCGCACGCCGAGCTGCAGCGGCACCACCAGATTCATCAGCCCGATCACGAACGGCATCGCCACGAAGAAGATCATGATCGTGCCATGCGCGGAGAAAATCTGGTTGTAGTGCTCGGGCGGCAGATAGCCTTGCGACTGGAAGGCAACTGCCTGCTGGGACCGCATCATCAGCGCGTCGGAGAAACCGCGCAGCAGCATCACCATCGCGAGCAAGGTGTACATGACGCCGATCCGCTTGTGATCGACGCTGGTGATCCATTCGCGCCAGAGATATGGCAGGTGGCCGGCAAGGACGACCCAGGCGAGGACCCCGAGGATGACGAGCGCGACCACGCCCGAGGCGATCATCGGAATCGGCTGATCGATCGGAATGGCGGACCAGTTCAGCTTACCGAACATCTTGGCCTCCGATATGCGACTGCGCGCTTTCCGACGTCAGCTTCGGTCCCGGGCCCGGGGGGATCTCCTGGGTCACGATGGCGTGGAACAGCCGCGGATCCTCGAGCCGATAGGTGGATGTCACGGTCTCGACCGATTGCTGGGCGAGCTTTCCGTACTTTTCCGCGTTCAAGACACGATCGGTCTGGGCGGTGCGTGCCACCCAATCAGGAAACTGGAGCTGCGGTACGACCTGGACGTCGAACTTCATGTCGGGAAAGCCATCCCCGCTGAAATGGGACGACAGGCCCTGAAGGGTGCCCTGATTGTCGGCACGCAGCTTCAGCCGCGTCACCATCCCGTTCATCGTGTAGATCATGCTGCCAAGCTGCGGGATGAAGAACGCGTTCATCACGCTGCCGGAGGTCAGTTCAAGATCAAGGGGAGAGCCGACCGGCACCGTCAGCGTGTTGACGGTCGCGATCCCCTGGTCCGGATAGATGAAGAGCCACTTCCAATCGAGCGACACGACCTGGATGCGGACCGGCGCGCCGGTCCCATCAATGGGCCGGGCAGGATCGAGCTGATGCGATCCGATCCAGGCGACCCCTCCGAGCAGAATGATCGTCAGGGTCGGTATCGACCACACCACGAGCTCGAGGCGACCGGAATAAGCCCAATGAGGCCGATAGGTCGCCCGTGGATTGGACTCTCGGAACCAGAATGCAAAGGCAAAGATTGCCGCGATCGTCGGCAGGACGATCGCGAGCATGATCCCGACCGAGTCGATCAGAATTGTCTTCTGCGCAGCGGCGATCGGACCTTGCGGATCGAAGATATTCATCGCGAAGCCGTGACGGTGTTGTTGCTACAGCGGGGTGTTGGAACGACACTTCGGCGGACAAGATCGGCTTGGTCGGAAGCCAGGCAACGGTTCGCCGCGGCCGAGGTCCCGACAGGAAGACTGTCACAGTAACTCTAAAGGTTCATCCCCGGATTGTCCGATCAAATTTCACCCGCGCGGCAACGATCCGCGAGCGCGATCGTTCATTTTTGAAAAAAGCGGCGCAGTTTGCTATCGCAGCATCTGGGCTCGTTCCGGGCATCCGCGTCGCCCGCCCCACGAGCGTCCTCAATCTCCCGGAAATGCGCCTCTCAAGCGCGCCTCGCTTTGGCGGAGCATGGCCGGATCCAGCTTTCCTTGTCGGGATGCGTCTAGCGCGCAGGCAAAGATTCGATAAAATTGCGCGCCGTCGAATGCGACCAGGAGCATGTCGACGCCGGCATTCAGCGCCTCGACGACGGCATCGCAGACATTGTGCTGGTAGATCGCTCCCATCACCAGATCATCCGTCATCACGATGCCCTGGTAGTTCCACTTGTTTCGGATGATCCCGTCGACGACGCGCTTTGAGTGCGAGGCCGCATGATCTGGATCGATCGCGGTGAGAGTCACATGGCCGACCATGAGCTGCGCCTTTGAGTGCGTCAGCACATCCCGGAACGGACGCCAGTCGGATGCTTCCAGTTCGTCCACTGATGTTCCGAGCTCCGCACTGAAGTGATGGGTATCGGCACGCACGCGGCCCAAGCCGGGAAAATGCTTTACGGTTGCGCCGACGCCGAACGCTTCGAGGCCGCGAACATAGGCCTGCGCGATCTCGCCGACGATGGCGGGATCGGCTGAGATTGCCCGGCGGCCGATCAGCGTATTGAAATCAAATCGGTTACGCCCCGACTCGGGCCGCAGGTCGAGCACCGGGGCAAAATTGAGATTGACCCCGAGCGCCGCCAATTCCTGTCCGTGAATACGGCCGAATTCTTCGGCCTTCGCCTTCCGCAGGTCCGGCGTCATCTCCGCCAATGTGGCCAGCGCCGGCAGTTTGGTCAGTGGCGGCGACAGATGAGAAACGATGCCGCCTTCCTGGTCGGCCGCGACGATCAGGGGTGGGAGCCCTGCAGCACGCCGCTTGTCCTGAAGCGTTGCGATCTCGGCTTTCAACGCCTCCGCCGACTTTCGCCGCAGATTGTGCTTGCTGACATAGATGCCGCCGATCAGCCCCTTCTCCGCCAGCACCGTCACCGCTGAGACCGACGAATAGCCGACCATGAAGTGCGGCCCAAGGCTGCGCGCCTGCGCAGCGTCGGCCTGCAGCACCTCGCGCTTGCGCAGCTCGAACGTAAGATGCGCGCCCAGCATCAGAAGCGGCGGCAGGCACCACACCAGGACCAGCAGTCTTCTCGAAAGCCCTCGCCGCCAGGAGCCGCGAAGCAGCAGGACGACGACCACCACGCCGCTCATGACCACGAGCCCGATGTTTCCCGTCCCACGGAGCACAGCGAGATAGGGCTCGTTCTTGTTGGCGGCGACAAGGGCGAGCACCAGCCCGATGAACCAGAGCCCGATGATAACGACACGATTTCGAAATTTCATGGTTGGCGACGCCGCGTGTGAAACGAGAGACCTCGCCCCTATCAAATGCGCACACGCCGCGCGAGCACTTAAACAGGCTTGCACGGAAACTGCACAAAACTCCTGAAGTCGTGCAGACGACCATTTCGAGATTTGCACAACGTCAGTTCAAGGTCCGCCGCGTTCGACATCCGCAAAGGAATTGACATGACGAGTCTCGCTTCGCCGGCCGCCGATATCCGGCCCGTCCAAAGCTTATCCCTGTCGGCCAAGCTCGCGATCGCGGTCGCGCTGGCTGCACTTGCCGACTTCCTGTTCTACGGCGAGCGAGTCGGAATATCGGTTACTGTTTTCGCCCTCGCGCTGGCCTGCGGTTCGCCGCTTGCCAACATCGCCAAGCTGGACAAGCGTCGGGCGATGCTCGGCGGCCTCCTCGTGATCGCCGGCCTTGTGCCGACCGTGGAGGAAGTAAATGCGGCGTCACTTGCAATCATCTTGCTCGCGCTCGGCGCTGGTCTCCTGCTCACGACCAACCCTGGTCTCACCGGCCTTGGCGAACGGGCGGCGGCGCTTTGCGACCTCTTCCTGGTCAGTCCTTTCAGGTTCTTTGTGGACGCACTCGGGATGTTCAACCTGCCGGCGCTGACCAGCGGCTTCATCCTGTGGTTCGTACCGGCCTTGCTCGGAACAGTATTCCTCGCCTTATTCGTCGCTGCCAATCCTGTGCTCGAAAACTGGATCAGCCTGATCAACCCCGGCAGCGCCGCTTCGCATCTGAGCATCGGACGCGCGTTGTTCTGGATCGTGGCGATATCCCTTGTCTGGCCCTTTATCCATGTCAGGTGGCGACGCAAATCCGGTTCGGTCGCTGCCGCGGCCGAATCCCCCACGCCGGCCGCGGACACACCTTCCGATGTCGTCGATTTCCTCGGCGCACCGACCATCCTGCGTTCGCTGATCCTGTTCAATCTGCTGTTCGCGGTTCAGACGATCCTGGACGTGCTCTATCTCTGGGGCAACGCGACGCTCCCGGCCGGCGTCACCTATGCCTCATATGCCCATCGCGGCGCCTATCCCCTGATCGTCACGGCCCTGCTAGCGGCGGGCTTCGTTCTCGTCGCAATTCGGCCTGGTGGTCCCGCCGAAGGGTCCAAGGTGATACGACCCCTGGTCTATCTGTGGGTGGCGCAGAACGTCCTCCTGGTCGCTTCCGCCATCTACCGGCTCGACCTCTATGTGCAGATCTATCTTCTGACCTATTGGCGCGTGGCCGCTTTCATCTGGATGCTGCTGGTCGCCGCCGGACTTCTATTGATCGTCGCCCGCATCATGCTGGACCGTTCCAACGCCTGGCTGGTAACAGCAAACCTGGTCACGTTGACGGCCGTGCTCTATGTCTGCTCGCTCGTCAACTTCGCTGCGATCATCGCCGACTACAATGTCACCCACAGCCGGGACGTGTCCGGCAAGGGCTTGCAGGTCGACACAAACTACCTGGCTCAGCTCGGGCCGCAGGCGCTGCCCGCGATCGAGAAGGTCCTCCAGCTTCGCACCAGCGATCCGTGCCTTGTTTCCCGCCGGGATTCGCTTGTAGAACAGCAACGGCAGGACATGGCGTCCTGGCGTTCCTGGGGTTTTCGAAACTGGCGCCTGCAGCGCTATCTCGACGGCGAACAGAAGAACAAGGTCACGGGCTGACCAGCGGGCTGGAGGGACGTTTGACGCACCGTATTCTTATCGTCGACGACGACTTGCACATCCGCGAAGTCATCCGCGTCGCCCTCAAGAAAGCCGGCATGAACGTGGTCGAGGCGCGCGACGGCAAGGAGGCGCTCGCCCGATTTGCGAGCGACCGGCCTGACCTCATCGTGCTCGACATCGGGATGCCAGAATTCGACGGGCTCGACGTCTGCCGGGAGGTACGAAAGACTTCCGACGTACCGATCCTGTTCCTGTCGGCGCGCGACGACGAGATCGATCGCGTGCTGGGCCTCGAGATCGGCGGCGACGACTACGTGACAAAACCGTTCAGCCCGCGCGAGCTCGTCGCCCGCGTCAACGTCATCCTGCGGCGCATGAACTCGCGCAGCGGCGACGCCAAAGCCGGCACCACGGTTCTCACGCAAGGCAGACTGACTGTCGATCCAGAGCAGCATGTTGCGTCGTTTGCCGGCACATCGCTCCGGCTGACCGCCATCGAATTCGGAATCCTGCGCGCCTTCCTGACACGGCCGACGGCCGTCTTCAACCGCGAGCAGCTCATGCGCGCGGCCTACCAGCTCAACATCCAGGTCTCCGATCGCACCATCGACAGCCACATCCGCAACATCCGCGCCAAGCTCGCCGCGCTGAATTGCGACAACGTCATCGAGACCATTCACGGCGTCGGCTTCAAGCTCGGGCGATGCGAGCCGCAGGCATGAGTGGTCCGAATGCGCCAAACAAATGGCGGCCATCGCTCGGCCTGGTCATCTTCACCGTGCTGGCGACCGTCGCCATACTGCCTCTGGTCGGCCTGTTCTTCTTCCGCCTTTATGACAACCAGCTTATTCGCCAGACCCAGGCCGAACTGATCGCCCAGAGCCGTGTCCTGGCAGCAATCTTCGCACAGGAGGTGCAGGCGCGGCTCGACCATGGGATTCCTCTCGGCGCCGAGGTCCCGCCCGGCGTCTTGCCCGATCCTGGCGATCAGGTCACGCCGATCCGGCCCGCGCTCGATCTCGCCGGCAATGATCTGTTGCGACGGCGGCCCGTTGCCTTGCCCGCGAGCGCGTCGGCCGATCAGGCCTATGTCGAGATCGGCGCGCGACTGCTGCCGATCGTCCGCGAGACGCAGAAGGTGACGCTTGCCGGATTCAGGATCCTCGATCCGCAGGGCGTCGTGATCGCCGGACGTCAGGAAGTCGGACAGTCGCTCGCCCATATCGAGGAAATCGCCGCGGCCCTCCATGGCGAATATCGGGCCGCGCTGCGGATCCGCGTGCCGGACAAACCTCCGCCGCCGATCTATTCCATCAGCCGCGGCGTCGGCGTGCACGTGTTTTCCGCGATGCCGGTGATCGTCAACAACCGCGTGGCCGGCGTGATCTATACGACCCGGACGCCGAGCAACATTTTCGACCATCTCTATCAGGAACGCGTCAAGTTCGTGCTTGCCGCGCTCGCCGTGATCCTTGCGACGATGGCGATCGGGCTGTTTTTCTCCCGCACCATCACCCAGCCCATGCACGAACTGATCGGCCGCGCCGCGCGCATCGGCAAAGGCGATCGCACCGCATTCCGCCCGTTGCGGCACTACGGCACGCGCGAATTCGCGCAGCTCTCGCACAGCTTCTTTGGCATGGCCGAACAGTTGGCGCGGCGTTCAGACTACATCGCGACGTTCTCGGCACATCTCACGCACGAGCTGAAATCGCCGCTCACCTCGATCAAAGGCGCGGCAGAGCTGCTTTTGGATTCTCTGGATGGCAAATCGGACAGCCTGACCCGCTCCGAGCAGAAGACCTTCGTGTCGAATATTCTTGGCGACACCGAACGCCTCGAAGCGATGGCTCAGCGGCTACGCGAACTGGCGCGTGCCGAAACCGTGCCGCAGAACGAGCGCACCGAACTGGCGTCCGTGATCGGCGATCTAAAAAGCCGGTTCCCGGCTTGTGTTATCACGGCGCCCGGCAGTCTCGACCGGCCGATCGGGATGTCCGCCGAAAAGGCGCTGATCGTCCTCTCACACCTCGCCGACAACGCCGTACGGCACAACGCCAGGACTATACGGCTTGACGCCGTGGACGAGCGTACGGCCGTCAAGCTGATCGTGAGCAATGATGGCGATCCGATCTCGGAAGCCAACCGGGAACGGATCTTCGACGCCTTCTTCACCACCCGCCGCGATGCCGGCGGCACCGGCATGGGCCTTGCGATCGTGCGCGCCGTGATGACAAGTCACGGCGGCTCGATCCGGCTCTTGCCGACCAGTGAAGGCGTGACCTTCGAGCTTAGGTTTCCCGCCGCTTGAACCCTGCCCTCACACTCGCTCGATGATGATCGCGGGCGCCATACCGCCGGCGGCACACATCGTCACCAGACCTCGCTTGAGATCCCGCCGCTCCAACTCGTCCAGCAGCGTCCCGATCAGGATCGAGCCGGTCGCGCCGATAGGATGACCGAGCGCGATCGCGCCGCCATTGACGTTGACCTTCTCGCGATCGAGCTTGAGGTCACGGATGAACTTCTCCGTGACCACGGCAAAGGCTTCGTTGATCTCGAACAGGTCGATATCGTCAAGCGTCAGCCCGGCCTTGGCCAGCACCTTGCGCGCCGCCGGCACCGGCGCGTTCAGCATCAGGGTCGGCGAGTCCCCCATATTGGCCATCGCGACCACGCGTGCGCGCGGCTTCAGTCCGTGCTTCCTGGCGTAGTCGGGCGATGCCAGCAGGATCGCGGCGGAGCCATCGACCACGCCGGACGAATTTCCCGCGTGATGGACAAAGTCGATGTTAAGATCGGGATATTTTTCCAGGATCAGCTTGCGATAGGTCGTGCCCTTGTCGTCGAGCGCGTAGTCGGCGATCGCTGGGAAGGCCGGCTTCAGCGCCGCGAGCCCTTCCAGCGTGGTCTGCGGCCGCGGATATTCCTCCTTGTCGAGCGCGAGCGTGCCGTCCTCGCGATAGACCGGAACCAGGCTCTTGTCGAAATGGCCGCCCTTGATCGCGGCCGCCGCTCGCTTCTGGCTCTCCAGCCCGAGCGCATCGACATCCTGCCGCGTGATGCCCTCGAGCGTCGCCACCGCGTCGGCGCAAACGCCCTGGTGCGATTGCGGATGCCTTGCGCGCAGGCGGAGATTGCCGGCGTCCATCATGAACGGCCCCTCGCCGCGCCGGCCTTCCATCGACATCACCTCGGTGCCACCGGGGATCACGAGATCCTCGGAGCCCGACATGATCGAAGCGGCGGCCATGCTGACGCTGGTGATACCGGAACCGCAGAAGCGATCGAGTGTGACGCCGCTCGCCTTCACGTCATAGCCGGCATCGAGCGCCGACATACGGCCGAGATCACCGCTCTGCGCGCCGCGCTGGGAACTGGTGCCCCAGATGATGTCGTCGACATCTGCGGTATCGATGCCGGTGCGATCGGCCAGCGCCCGCAGCACGGTGGCGCCGAGCTGCTGCGGATGAATGCCTGACAGCGCGCCCTTGCCCGCCTTGCCAATGCCTCGCGGCGTCCTGCATGCATCGATGATCAGCGCGTCAACCATGGTGTGTTCCTCAGACAATGTTGCTGCGGCGCATTTGCAGCCGATCATCCGGCAAAGTCAATTCGCGCCCGCACAAGCCGCGCTCTCCGGTTGTGGCGCCTCGCGGCTTCAGCCTGCGCGCCGTTCTTGACGATCAATTTCGTTTATGCGCAGCTACTTCCAACAACAATACGTCCCAGGGAGGATCTATGGTCGCGATCGGGCGGACCCTTGTCGGCTGCGCTTTTTTGGCTGCATCGACAGTTCTGGCGCAGGCCGCCGAACCGCTTCACCTGCGGGTGGCGGATTCGTTTCCGAAGGGCCACTATCTCGTCAAGCTCGTCCTCGAACCCTGGATGGAGGAGGTCAAGAAGCGCACCAACAACGCGGTGACCTTCGACCACTATCCGGCGCAGCAGCTCGGCAAGGCCGCCGACATGCTGAAGCTGACGCAGACCGGTGTTGCCGATATCGGCTATGTCGCGCCGGCCTATGTCTCCGACAAGATGCCGGTGTCCGAAGTCGCGATGCTGCCGGGCGCGTTCGAGCATTCCTGCCAGGGGACGCTGGCCTATTGGAAGCTGGCGCGGAACGGCGTCATTGCGCAGCAGGATTATACCGCCAACAATATCCGCCTGCTGCTCGCGGTCAGCCTGCCGCAATATCGCATTTTCACCGTCAAGCAGCCGGTCAAGGATGTCGGCGATGTCACCGGCCTGAAGCTGCGTTCCACCGGCGGCGCGCAGGATCTTACGCTGCGCGCGATTGGCGCCGTGCCGGTGCGCATGGCAGCGCCCGATGCCTATGAATCGCTATCGCGGGGCACCATGGACGGGCTGTTGTTCCCGCTCGAAAGCGTGGTCGCCTATGGCGCCGACAAGCTCGTGAAATACTCGACCGATGGACTGGGCTTTGCCAGTTTCATCGTCGCCTATTCGATCAGCGAAACGGCCTGGAAGAAGCTTTCGCCCGAGGTGCAGAAGGCGATGGTCGATGTCGCCGAGGAAATCATCCCCTCCGCCTGCCAGCAGGTCCAGAAATCGGACGACGAGACCAAGAAATCGATGGAAGCCACAGGCGTCAAGTTCGAGACGCTGTCACCTGACGCCAATGCGAAATTCAAGGACCTGATGAAGGGCGTCGCCAAGACCTGGTCCGAAGGCCTCGACGCGCGCGGCAAGCGCGGCAGTGACGCGCTGAAGGAGTTTGACGCGGCGGTGGCGGCCATTCCGGCCAAGTAAACTGTTCAAGTGAACTGGGGGAGCTAATTTTGCTTGACGGAATATTGAAGGCGCTAGCGACGATCGAGAAGATCGCCTCCACCGTGGCGGCGGCGTTCATGTTCGCCATCATGATCATCGTGTTCAGCGATGTCATCATGCGCTACGCGTTCAACAAGCCCTTCTCCTGGGCCTATGACCTGATCTCGCTCTATCTGATGGCAGGCATCTTCTTCCTGGTGCTGTCGGAAGCCTATGCCAGCCATGCCCATGTCAGCGTCGATATCCTGCAGCAGAAGTTTTCGCCGGCGATGATCCGCGTCTCCGAGATCGTCACCTGCATCGTCGGGATCGTCGTGTTTTCCCTGATCGCCTATCTCGGCTTCCTGCGTGCCGTCGACAGCTTCCAGTCAGCCGACGTCATGGCGGGCGCCATTCCGTGGCCGATGTGGCCGTCGATTGCGCTCGTTCCTTTCGGGGCCGGGCTGATCACGTTGCGCCTTGCGCTGCACCTGATCGGCCACCTCCTCTCGCTGGCCACCGGCCGCGCCCTGATCGCGCTGCCGTCGTCGCATGCCACGGGGGAGACCTTCGAATGATACTCACGCTTGCAATGGTCGTGCTGTTCGTGCTGCTCGCGATCGGCACGCCGGTTGGCTTTGCGATGGCCGGTTCAGGAGTGCTCGGGCTCTATCTGATCGGCGGCATGCCGATGCTCTCGGGCATCCTGCAGACAGCGCCCCTATCGGCGGTGACCTCTTACGAGCTCATCACCATCCCGATGTTCCTGCTGATGGCGGAATTCGTGCTCGTCAGCGGGATCGCCGACGATCTGTTCAAGGCGACGGCCGCCTGGGTCGGACGGGTTCCGGGCGGGCTCGGCATGGCAACCGCGCTCGCCGGCGCCGGCTTCGGCGCGATCTGCGGCACCAGCACCGCTTCTGCCGCGACCTTGTCAGCGACCAGCCTGCCGGCGATGCTCAAGCAGGGATACGAGCCCAGGATGGCGGCTGGCGTAGTGGCGATCTCGGGCACGCTGGCGATGCTGATCCCGCCGTCGGTGGCGCTGGTGATCTACGGCCTGCTCGCGGAAGTGAACATCGGCGCGCTCCTGATCGGCGGCGTCATTCCGGGCATCCTCGTCACCTTCACCATCATGGCGACGGTGTGGTTCCTGGCCTGGCAGGATCCGTCGCGCGCGCCGTCAGCGCCATCGGTCTCGCTCGCGGAAAAATTCCGCATGCTGCGGGTGGTCGGCCCGATGCTGCTCTTGTTCGGCATGGTGACGGGCGTGATCTATACCGGCGTCGCGACGCCGACTGAAGCCTCCGCGCTCGGCGCCTTCGGCGCTTTCGTGCTCGCGCTCTGGAAGGGCAAAATCAACTGGAAGAGCCTGCGGGCCGCGCTGCTGCGGTCGGCGCACGGCACCTGCATGATCGCGATGATCCTGTTTGGCGCCTCGATCTTCGGCTATTTCTTTACGCTGACGCAGGTGACGCAGAGCCTGGTCGCCTGGGTCGGCGGCCTGCAGGTGCCGCCCTGGCTGATCCTCACCATCATCCTGTTCGGCTATATCGTGCTCGGCTCCTTCATGGACCAGATCGCGATCCTGGTCCTGACAGTGCCGATCGTGCTGCCGCTGATCAAGTCACTCGGCTACGATCCGCTCTGGTTCGGCGTCATCAAGATCGTCACCGCCGAGGTCGGCATGATCACGCCGCCGGTCGGGCTGAACTGCTTCGTCGTGGCCCGCTATTCAGGGCGCCCGGTCGCCGAGGTGTTTCACGGCGTCCTGCCGCATTTCATCGCCCATCTGATCGCGATCGCGATCCTGGTGATCTGGCCGATGATCATCCTGTGGCTGCCGATGAAGATGGGCTACTAGAGCGTTTTCGAGCGAAGTGGACACCGGTTCGCATAGCAATCAAGTTTACGCAGATTGCCTAGACTTATCTGCGCAGAAAACGCGTCAAAACGAGAATCTAGAGCTTCGGTTCTGATTCAATCAGAACCGAAGCTCTAGCGTAACGAAACAAAAGGGAGAGGAAACAAAATGAACGTTCGTCTGCGGAGACGCTTCGTCCTTGCTGCGCTACTGGCCGCCGCCGCGACGTCTCCAAGCGCCGCTCAAGAAAAAATCACGTTGCGCCTCTCCGACAGCCTGCCTAACGGCCATGTCATTCACGAGCTGGTCGGCAAACCGTTCTCCGAGCTCGTGACCAAGATGACCAACGGCCAGGTCACCTTCCAACACTTCCCTGCCGAGCAGCTCGGCAAGGCCAAGGACATGGCGCAGCTCACCGTCGCCGGCGTCGCCGACGTTTCCTATGTGGTGCCGTCCTATTCGTCGGACAAATATCCGCTGACCGCAGTCGCCGAGCTGCCCGGCATCTTCGAGACGGAATGCCAGGGGTCGATCGCGTTCTACAAGGTCTCCCACAATGGCGGCATCCTCGAAACCAAGGAATTCGCGCCGAACCAGCTCCGCCCGCTGGTGACGATCGCACTGCCCGCCTATCAGATCCAGGTCGCCAACAGCCGCGAGATCAAGGCTGCAAAGGACCTAGAAGGCCTGAAGATCCGCACCACCGGTGGCGCAATGGACCTGATGACGCGCTCGATCGGCGCCGTGCCGGTGCGGATGGCGGCGCCCGAAATCTATGAATCGCTTACCCGCGGCACGCTCGACGGCTTGATCTTCTCCTACCAGAGCTCGGTTTCCTACGATTTCGGCAAGATCCTGAAATCCGGCACCGAAGGGCTCAACTTCGGCACCGCGATCTTCACCTATTCGATGGGCGAGGCCAAGTTCCGTTCGTTGCCCGAGAACGTGCGCAAGGCGCTGGTGGAGGCCGGCGAACGGACGACGCGCGAAGGCTGCAAACGGTTCGAGGACGGCGAGAAGGCCGCAACCGAGAAGATCAAGTCGCAGGGCATGAAGGTCATAAACTTCGGCGCTGACGACAAGAAACAGTTCGACACCGCCTTCAAGGCCGTCGCCGAGGACTGGGTGAAGGACATCAACAAGCGCGGCAAGCCGGGCACCGAGGTGTTCAAGGCGTTCACCGAAGCTTTGGCTGCAGGCCGTTGACCGGGCGCGCTCAAGACCGTGCGCCGAAGCCGGCGGGTCCCCTCGCCGGTTTCAAGGTGATCGACCTCACCAGCGTCATGATGGGGCCCTACGCGACCATGATCCTTGGCGACTACGGCGCCGACGTGATCAAGGTCGAAAGTCCCGATGGCGACGTGATGCGCCATGCCGCGCCGATGCGACATCCCCGGATGGGCGCGATGTACCTGCAGGGCAACCGCAACAAGCGCTCCATCGTGCTCGATCTTAAGAAGCCGGGCGGGCGTGAGGCGCTGTTACGCCTGGCATCGACGGCCGACGTCTTCGTTCATAACGTCCGGCCGGCCGCCATGGCGCGGCTCAAGCTCGGCGCCGGTGATCTGCTCGCGATCAATCCGCGGCTGGTCTATGCGAGCCTGCACGGGTTCGGCGAGACCGGTCCCTATGCGGGGCGGCCGGCCTATGACGATCTGATCCAGGGATTGACGGCGCTGCCGGCACTGACGGGCAAGATCACCGGCGAGCCGCGCTACTCGCCGGCCACGATGGCCGACCGCATCGTCGGCCTGAACGCTACGCACGCGATCCTCGCCGCCTTGATCCATCGCGACCGCACCGGCGAAGGCCAGGCGATCGAAATCCCGATGTTCGAGACCATGGCGCAGTTCGTGCTCGGCGACCACATGGCCGGCCGCAGTTTCGAGCCGCCGATCGGCCCGCCCGGCTATTCGCGATTGCTGTCGCCGGACCGCCGCCCCTACCAGACCAGCGACGGCTATATCTGCGCGCTGGTCTATTCCGACAAGCAGTGGAACGCTTTCTTCAGCCAGATCGGCCTCGAGAACGAAGCCGATCGTGATCCCCGGCTGAATGGCATTTCGGCGCGCACACGCAACTATGATTTCGTCTACGACTGGTTTTCAAAGGTCATGAAGACCCGCAGCACCGCCGAATGGATGCGCCTGTTCGAAGAAGCCGACATTCCGCACGCCCCACTGCACGATCTGGACAGCCTGATCGACGATCCGCATCTCGCCGCGGTCGGACTCATCCAGTCGATCGAGCATCCGAGCGAAGGAACGCTCCGCGTCGCCGGCCCCGCCGCGACCTGGAGCAAGACGCCACCCTCGATCCGCCATCATCCGCCGCAGCTCGGCGAGCACGGCGAGGACATCCTGCGCGACGCTGGATTTTCGGAGGACGAGATAGCTCGGCTTACGGCTGAGCGCGCGTTGATCAACTCAAATTCGTAGGGTGGGCAAAGCGCAGCGTGCCCACCTTTTCTGGCACCGACCGTGAATGGTGGGCACGCTTCGCTTTGCCCACCCTACGCACCTGCGCTAGCTCCGCCGCAGCGCCAGAATCTTCTCCGCGGCGCGCAGATGCGGCTTGTCCAGCATCTTGCCATCCATCTTCGCCACGCCGGACGGATTGCCCGCGAATGCGGCGACAACGCGCTCTGACCACGCGATCTCCTCATCGGTCGGCATGAAGGCGGCATTGACGACGTCGACATGCTTTGGATGGACCACCGCCTTCGCCAGGAAACCATCCTGCCGTGCCGTGATGCATTCCTCACGCAGCGCCTCCAGATCGTTAATGTCGGTCGCGATTGTATCGATGGCGACCACGCCGGCGGCGGCCGCGCTGATCAGGCAGAGATCGCGCGCCAGCCAGAACGGGCTATGAAAGCGGCCGTTGGTGCGGTTGCGCGAGGCCCCGAGCGAGGCGGCGAGGTCTTCGGCGCCCCACATCATGCCCCACAGCCGCGGGCTCATATTCTCGAAGTCGAGCAGTTTCAGCACCGCGCGCGCCGTCTCGGTCGCAACCGTCACGATGCGCGTCGAACCTTGCGCGATGCCGGATGCCGCCTCGAACGCATCAAGGTAAAGCGCGAGCTGGTTGACGTCGGCGGCCCCCGCACATTTCGGCAGGACGATGCCGTCGGGTTTCCCCGGCATGATAGCCGCGAGATCGCCTAGCGTCATGTCGGTATCGAGCGCGTTGACGCGGACATACATCTTCTGATCGGGATTGCGCGAATTCAGCATCTCGCGCGTGATGCCGCGTGCCGCCACTTTCTGCTCCGGCGCAATGGAGTCTTCGAGATCGAGGATCAGCGCATCCGCGGCCGTCTTCTTGGCGCTTTCGAATTTCCGGACGCTGTCGCCGGGAACGAACAGGAACGAACGCATCACCTCACGCCTTCGGTTTGCAGAGCATCAGCCCCGTACGGCGGCAGCTCGCCACCACCTCGCCGCGCTGGTTGGTCATGGTGTGCTCGAATTCCACGAGCCCCTGGGTCGGCCGCGACTTGCTCGGGCGCTTCGAGACGATCTTGGTGTGCGCCCGCAGCGTATCGCCATGAAACACCGGCTTGGGAAACTTCACATCCGTCATGCCCAAATTACCGACCGTGGTACCGAGCGTCGTATCATAGACGCTCATGCCGATCATGATGCCGAGCGTATAGAGGCTGTTGAAAAGCCGCTGGCCATATTCGGTCTTCTCGGCGAAATGAGCATCGAGATGCAATGGCTGCGGGTTCATGGTCAACAGACTGAACATCGTGTTGTCCATCTCGGTCACGGTCCGGCTGAATTCATGATGGAATTCCTGCCCGACCTCGAACTCCTCGAAATATAGTCCAGCCATCAGCGTCCCCGATAGTTTGGCGTCCGCTTCTCGACGAACGCGTTCAACCCTTCCTGACAATCTTCCGTCGTCGCGACAAGTGCAAAACTCTCGGCCGCGTTCTCGATCGCGCGGCGGTAGTCCGCATCCACCGCGCGCATGAAGGCATCGCGGCCGATCTTCATCACGATCGGCGACTTGGCGGCGAGCTTTCGGGCGACCTCGCGTGCACGATCGAGCGCGGTTCCCTTCGGCACGACTTCGCTCAATAGGCCCATGCGGAACGCGGTCGCCGCATCAAAGGGCTCGCCGAGAAACAGTGGCCCGAACGCCTGGTGCTTTCCGACCAGCCGCGGCAAATGCACGAAGTGCAGCGCCGGTATCAGCCCGACATCGATCTCCGGATAGCCGAAGGTCGAAGCGTCGCCAGCAATGATCATGTCACAGGATATGGCAATGGTCATGCCGCCGGCCCGCGCGGCACCATCGATAGCCGCAATCGTCGGCTTGCCCATCCGGTACTGGATGTCGTTGAGGGCGAAGTAGAGGCGCTCGAGAAAGCCCTTGGTCTCGATCGCCGGCTTGCCGCGCACGATGTCGAGATCGAGTCCGGCACAAAATACCTTGTGAGCACTGCCGATGATCACGGCGCGCACGGCTGCATCGTCCTTGGCCGTCTGCAATGCGGCCAGCAGCGCATCGATCAGGGACAGGCTCAGCGCGTTGACCGGCGGGCGATCCAGCACGATCTCGGCAATACCGTCGGCAACCGAGTAGCGGACGAGTTTGCTCATGATGCACCACCTCCATTTGGCCGCCACTGGCGCACCGCACCGGCTCCGATCAACTCATCGATGGCCGCACTGTCGAAGCCAGCCTCTGTCAGGACCTCGACGCTGTCCTGACCGATATCCGGCGCGGGACACAAATCGTCCTCTGAACGACTTGCGATCCCCGGCGTTCGCGGCGTGTAGACCGGGCCGACGCCGGGCGTGTCCTGGCAGACCGCGGCTTTGGTCGCCTCGACGTGAGCATTCCTCAACCATTCGCCGGGATTGTGGATGCGTTCCGCGATGATATCGGCCGCATGCAGGCGCGTCAGCCACACCTCGGCCGTTTGGGTCAAGAAGACCTCCCGTAGCTGCGGGATCAGCGCGTCGGCTGAATCCGCACGCCTGGCGAAATCGGCAAAGCGCGGATCGGTGGCGAGGTCGTCGCGTCCGATCGCTGTGCATAGGCGTTTGTACTGCGCTTCGTTCACCAGCGTCACCATCATCCAGCCGTCCTTGGCCTGGTAGGTGCCTGCGGGAACGTTGAGCGCGCGCGGTGCGCCACCCTCCAGAATGAACTCAGCAACCTTGTGGCCCAGCAGCGCCGCCGTCGACTGGCAGAGATTAACGTCGATCCAGCGCCCCGTACCCACGATCGCCCGCGCGAACAGCGTGGTGGCGATGGCCTGGAAGGCATAGACGCCGGTGACGATGTCGGAGATCGTCGTGCCGACCCGATGCGGCACCCCGTCCGTGCCGGCATTGACCGAGACCAGACCCGAAAAGGCCTGCGCCACGGAATCCGACCCGGGACGTTTCGCGTAAGGCCCGCTTTGCCCGAAGCCGCTGACCGAGAGATAGATCAGGCCGGGATTGTCGCGTGACAGGCTCTCATAGCCAAGCCCCAGCCGCGCGGCCACGCCGGGCCGGAAGCCTTCGATCAGGACGTCGGCCTCCTTTGCCAGCTTCTGGGCAATCGTGATCCCATCCTTGTGCTTCAGATCGAGGCACAGGCTGCGCTTGCCGCGGTTATAGACCGCCGACAGCGTGGTGTGGTTGCCATAGGTCGTTCCGAGATAGCGCGACCAGTCGCCCTCAGGCGGCTCGACCTTGATGACATCGGCGCCATAGACGCCGAGCAGCATCGCGCAATAGGGCGACGCAATGCCCTGTCCGAAATCGAGCACGCGAAGGCCGCGATAGGGCGCCTCGTGTGTCGGCGCCAGCCTGCTTTCAACCGCCATTCATCCTCCCCATGGGGGCCGAAGGCTACAGCGCCAGATAGCGCTGCCGAATGTTGTCGTTGGCCTTCAGCTCTTCGATAGGAGATGTGTAGACGATTTGGCCCTTGTCGATAACCGTCGCGTGGCTCGCAAGGCCAAGGCAAAAATGCATGTTTTGCTCGGCGATCAGCACCGTGGCGCCGGTCGCGCGAAGCTGCCGCAGGAGTTCGCCTATTCGTTGCACGATGATCGGTGCCAGCCCCTCGCTCGGCTCGTCCAACAGCAGCAGCGCCGGGTTGCCCATCAGCGTCCGGGCGATGGCCAGCATCTGCTGTTCGCCGCCGGACAGCCGTCCCGCGATCCGATAGCGCAGCGGCTCGAGCAATGGGAACACGTCATAGATGCGCCGGATCGACCATTCGTCCTCGCCATTCGGCCCCTTCTTCTGGCCGATGACGAGATTGTCTTCCACGGTGTGCTCCGGGAAGATCTGGCGGTCCTCCGGGACAAAGCCGAGCCCGGCGCGGGCGATGCGATGCGGCCTCATCCCGGAGACGGTCCTGCCGTTCAGCGTCACCTTGCCGCGACGCGCCGGCGCGAGTCCCATGATCGCCTTCATGGTGGTGGACTTGCCGGCCCCGTTGCGGCCAAGCAGCGCCATGGTCTCGCCCTGCCGCACCGAGAGGCCGACGCCGAACAAGATCTGGCTGGTGCCATAGTAGACGTCGAGGTCCTCGACCTGCACGACTGGCAAAGCGCTCATGTCACGGCCTCGGCATGTTCCTCGGTGCCCAGATAGGCCTCGATCACCGCTTCGTTGCGCCTGATGGCATCAGGTGTGCCAGTCGCAAGGATGCGGCCGTAGCAGAGCACGACGATCCTGGGCGCGATCTTGAACACGATGTCCATGTCGTGTTCGATAAAGACGACCGTGATCTTCTGCGCCTCCCAGAGCTCCCGGACCTTGTCGATCATCCGCCAGCGCTCTTCAGTGCCCATGCCGGCGGTCGGCTCATCCAGCAGCAGCACCTTTGGATCGAGCACCAGCGCCAGCGCGATATCCAGCAGTTTCTGGTCGCCATGCGACAGTGTCGCGGCGGTGCGGTGGCGCTTGTTGGCAAGGCCGAGCAATTCCATCACGTGCTCGGCACGATCCCGCGTTTCGGCAAGCGGGAAGCGCCGGTGCAGCACGGTCGAGCGGCGCTGATCCGCGCAGACGGCGGCGAGCATGGTCTCCTGCACTGTCAGCGACGGGAAGATGCTGGCAACCTGGAACGCCCGCCCGATACCGTGCCGCACGATGTCGGGCGGCGACTTGCCGGCGAGATCGACACCATCGAGCAGGACCTCGCCGGAGTCCGGCCTGAGCGCGCCTGTGATCAGGTTGAAGAACGTGCTCTTGCCGGCACCATTCGGACCGATCACGGCCGTCAGCGAGCCATCGGCAAAATCCAGCGAAACGTTGTCCGTCGCTTTCACGCCGCCGAACGACTTTGAGAGGCCGCGAATATCCAGCATGGCTAGCCGCGCTCCCCTGGCCCGTCGCGCCGCTGCGTATACCACTCAAGCACATAGTCCATCAGCCCCTTGCGCAGACCGATGGCGAAGAACAGGATCACGGCGCCGAGCACGATGCCATGATATTCCGTGTAGCGGGTGACGGTATCGTTGAGGATCAGCAGCAGCACCGTGCCGACCATCGGCCCCAGGAACGTGGTGACGCCGCCGAGCATGTTGATGAAGATGCCCTCGCCCGAAATCGTCCAGTAGGCGAATTCGGGATAGGCGCCCGAGACGAACAGCGCCATGACCATGCCGCCGGTCGAGGCAAACAGCGCCGCCAGCACGAAGATCGTCAGCTTGGCGCGCCAGACATCGATGCCGATGAAGCTCGCCCGTCGGGCGTTGTCGCGGATCATGCGCAGCGTATAGCCGAACGGCGATTGCGCGATCTGGCGCATCAAGAGCAGGCCGAGCACCAGTAGCGCGCAGCTTGTGATGTAAAGATGCACATGATTGGCAAGATCGATGCCGAAGAACACCGGGCGCGGGATGCCGCCGCGCAAGCCCTGATCGCCGCCGGTCAGCGACGCCCAGGTCAGGATCGTCGAGTGGATCAGCATCTGGAATGCCAGCGTGACGAACGCGAAATAGATCTCCTTCAGCCGGACGCAGATCGCCCCGATGATTGCAGCGAAGACAGCGGTGATCGCGAGCGTCGCCACAAAGGCCACCGGTATCGGCACGGCGGTGCGCTGCATCAGCAGGCCGAAGCCATAGGCGCCGAGCCCGAAGAACATGCCGTGCCCGAACGAGATCATGCCGGTGTAGCCGACAAGCAGGTTGAGCGAAGTCGCGAACAGGCCGAAAGCCGAGCAGCGGATCACGAAATCGAGCAGCGCCTTGCTGCCGAAGAAGAACGGCAGTGCTGCCAGTACAGCAAAAGCGACCAGTGCGATCAGAATGTCGCGATAACGCGAGCGGAACGAGCGCGTTTCGATGCGTGGCGCACCCAAGGTTTCCGACGCGCGACCAGCCTGCAGCTCGGTCATGCGACCTCCTTGCCGAACAGGCCGGTCGGCCGCGACACCAGGACGATCACCATGAACAGGTACATCAAGCCTTCGGTGAACAGGGGAAAGCCGAGCGAGCCGAACGAGCGGATCAGGCCGATGAGCAATGCCCCGATCAGCGCGCCCAGGATCGAGCCCATGCCGCCGATCACAGTAACGATGAAGGATTCGATCAGCACCGAAAAGCCCATCCCCGGCGTCAGCGAACGCACCGGCGCCGCCAGCGCCCCGGCAAGCCCGGCGAGCATGCCACCGAGCGCGAACACGCCGCCATAGAGCAGGCCGGTATTGATGCCGAGTGCGGACACCATGCCCGGATTGTGGGCGGCCGCGCGGATCACCTTGCCGATCCGGGTGCGGGCAAGCCCAAGGCCGAGCACCAAGGCGGCGGCCAGCGCGACCCCGATCAGCAGCAGGTAATAGGGCGGCACGACGCCACCTGCGATGAACAGCGGCGGCACCTGGAACGCCGACGGCATACCCATCGACTTGAATTCAGGCCCCCACACCATGCGTACGACATCGTCGAAGATCAGCACGAAGGCGTAGCAGACCAGCAATTGCATCAGCACGTCGGCGCCATAGACGCGGCTCATGAACACGCGCTCGAAGATCAGGCCGAGAATCGCCGTACCTACCGCGCCGCACAGCATCGCCAGCGCAAAGCTGTCAGAGAATTGGTAAGCCGTCATCGCGAAATAGGCGCCGAACATATAGAAGGCGCCGTGGCTGAAATTGACCACCCTGAGCACGCCGAAGATCAGCGTCAGCCCGACGGCGACGAGAAACAGCAGCATACCGATGATGAGGCCGCTGGTGGTTTGCGTCACCAGACAGGCCGGACTGGCGAGGCAGCCAGCGAGCGCGTCTATATCCAAAGCAGCATTTCCATCAGAGCGCACCGAGACCGCCGGCGCGCAAACTTAAGCGATGCGTGAGTGGAAGCGGCCCGCCCGCCTCCACTCTAGAGAGACCTGTCAGGTGTAGCCCTTGCTCTTCTTCCACTCGGCTTCGAGCTCGAAGATGGTCTTCCAATCGCCGGCCTTCACTTCCGGCACATAGGGTTCCTGCGGGATCGTGGTGCCCCAACCGATGGCGTAGCCAACCAGAGTGTTGTCCTCCGCGCGCATCGTCACGGTGCCGTCGGCGCCGAACGGGCACTTGATCGTCAGCCCGCGCAACGCTTCCGCCACCTTCTTGCCGTCGGTGGAGTTGGCTTTCTTCACGGCTTCAGTGAGCAGCATCACCGCGGTCGCGTTCTGCCACGACCAGTTGGTGGGATACTCATTGTACTTCGCCCGGTAGGCGTCGCCCCACGCCGCATTCTCCGGCGTCTTCGGGAACGTCTTGATGTAGCGGTTGCCGGAATGAATGCCTTTCGGCAGGTTTTTCACCACCGTGAGCGCGGTGTAGTCAGCCATGTTGACGGCGAAGACTTCCATCTGCGTGAACAGCGCGTAGATGTTGGCCTGGTCGATATAGGATGTCAGATCGCCGCCCCACAGGCAGGTATACAGCGCCTGCGGCTTGGCCTGCAGGATCTTCGTCACCACTTCGGTGTAGTCAGGCTGGAACAGCTTTGGCCAGGACTCGCTGATGATCTCGACATCGGGCGCAAAGCGCTTGAGATAGAGCGCGAATTCGCCTGTCGTATCGCGGCCATAGGCATAATCCGGCGAGCAGGTCGCCCATTTCTTCAAGCCCTTGGCCTTCGCGATCGCAGCCGCATAGCTGCCGCCGACGATGGAATCGTGAATGCCCTGCCGGACGCAGCGGAACGCGTTGGGAATGTGCTGCTTCGGATCGGCCGTCAGCGACGAGGCTTCCGAGCAGGTATGGATGCAGAGCACGCCGAGGTCGCGCGCCACTTCGTGCACTGCGAACGATCCGGACGAGGCCTCGCCGTCGAACAGCATCTCGCAGCCGTCGGTGTTGACGAGTTCGCGCGCGACGCGGGCTGCTTCCTGCGGCTGGCCCTTGGAGTCGCGGATCACCATCTCGATCTGCCGGCCGGTCAGGCCGCCCGCGGCGTTGACCTTCTCGACCTCGAGCAGCACGGCGTTGCGCGAAGAGGTACCGAGCTGCGCAACGCGGCCCGACAGAATCGTCGGCATGCCGATCTTGATGGTTTTGGCCTGCGCGCGCGCCACCCATGGCGCAGCAATCGTCGCCGCACCGGCGCCCATCAGCGCCAAAGTCGCACGGCGGCTGATGCCCGGTTGACGGGTTCTCTTCATTCTCCCCTCCCAGTCGGGTTGTCGTTCCCTATTCCCTTGCCGGAGATCATCTCGTCTCCGTGGACACAAGGATTTCAGAGCAAGAGGGGTGACGTCAAGCCAAAGATGAATTACGAGTCATAGTTCATCGGGGAAGGAAACGAGGCCGAAACGGCCCTTTGAGCGGCAGATGATCAACCTATCGAGCTTCATCGCCTTTCATGCCAAGCGGACGCCTGATCGGTGTGCACTGAAATATCGCGGCGTGGACATTTCCTACGGCAAATTCGACGAGCGCATCCGCCGGGTGGCCGGCTGGCTCGCCTCCCGCGGCATCGGTGCCGGCGACGTCGTCGCGGTTCTGATGAAGAACAGCGCCGCCTTTCTCGAACTGGTGTTTGCGACCAGCCACGTCGGCGCGGTGTTCCTGCCGATCAATTATCGCCTCTCCGTCGATGAGGTCGGCTACATCGTCGACAATTCCGGCGCGCGCATCCTGATCGCGGACGAAGAACTCGATGCGATCACGGCGGTTCATGCGCCGATCGTGCTGCTCGATGAGGCCGCGCAATCAACCGCAACGCGGCTCGCAGGCGATATCGCGCCCGCGCCGATGCATGTCCGCCGACCGCAGGACCTGATGCGGCTGATGTACACGTCAGGCACGACGGACCGCCCCAAGGGCGTGATGCTCAGTTACGAGAATATGTACTGGAAGTCGGCCGACCAGACGCTGGCGCTCGGCCTCAATGCGGATACGCGCCTCCTTGTCGTCGGCCCGCTCTATCATGTCGGCGCACTCGATCTGCCTGGAATCGCGGTGCTCTGGCATGGCGGAATGCTCTCGGTCCATCGCGACTTCAAGCCCGAACAGGCACTCGCTGCGATCGAAGCGGAGAAGCTGAACGCGGCGTGGTTCGCTCCTGTGATGACCACCGCGATCCTCACCTGCCCCACTCGCGACCGCTACGATGTTTCCAGTCTGCAATGGGCGATCGGCGGCGGCGAGAAAACGCCGGAGGTGCGCATCCGCGCCTTCTCCGACTACTTCAGGAATGCCCGCTACATCGACGCCTATGGTCTGACCGAGAGCGTCGGCGGTGACACCTTCATGGAGCCGGGCCGCGAGATCGATAAGATCGGCTCGACCGGCCGTGCCATCGCCCATGTCGAAATTGAGATCCGTGACGATCGAGGCGATCGGCTTCCGCCCGGCGAGAACGGCGAGATCTGCCTGCGCGGACCGAAGATCACGAAAGGATACTGGCGGGACCCGGAGAAGACCGCCGCCGCCTTCTTCGGCGACTGGTTCCGCACCGGCGATGTCGGCTATCTCGACGAGGAGGGCTTCCTCTATCTCACCGACCGCAAGAAGGACCTGATCATTTCCGGCGGCGAGAACATCGCCTCCTCCGAGGTGGAGCGCGTCATCTATGAGATGCCCGAGGTTCGCGAGGTCGCCGTCATCGGCCTGCGCGATGAGCGCTGGGGCGAGAAGCCGGTCGCGATCGTCGTGCTGTCGGAAGGGGCTGCGCTGAATCTTCCCGCCCTCACCGACTACTGCCGCGCGCGGCTCGCCGGCTTCAAGGTGCCGAAACAACTGATCATCCGCGACAGCCTGCCGCGCAATCCTTCCGGCAAGGTACTCAAGCGTGTGCTGCGCGCCGAACTGGAGACCGCTACATGACCCAAGCACCGCACGCTGCGCCCCTCAAGCTCACCAAGCTGAACCGGGTCGAGCGCAACGCCTGGACCAAGCAAAAGATCTTCGACGCCGCGACCAAGGTCGTCGGCAAATATGGCTACGCCGAAGCCTCCGTCGCCCGCATCACCGAGGAAGCCGGCGTCGCGCAAGGCACCTTCTACAATCATTTCGAGAGTCGGCAGGAACTGCTCGAGCAGCTCTTGCCGAAGATCGGACTGGACATGGTGCGCTTCATCCACGCGCGCACCGGCACCGCGCACACGGCACAGCAGGAAATCGAGCGCTTCTCCGCCTTCTTCGATTTCATCCTGGAGGTGCCGGAGTTCCTGCGCATCCTCAACGAAGCCGAATTCTTTGCGCCGATCGGCTACCAGAAACATTTCGACAATATCTCAACCGCCTATGTACGCATCCTCGGCCGCGCGCGCCAAGCCGGAGAGATCATCGATTTCAGCCACGAGGAGTTCGAGGCCATCGTGCAGATGCTGATGGGCGCGCGCGGCTATCTCAGCCGCCGCTATTCCTACGCCGGCGGCAAGGTCACTGCCCCGCCCGATCATGTGATCTCCGCCTATCGCAAGCTCGTGACCCGCGGGCTGTTCAACAGAGCAAGTGAGGATAACGGTCATGACCGCTGACGGCCTCGTTCTCGTCACCGGCGGCAGCCGCGGCATCGGCGCCGCCACTGCCACGCTGCTTGCCGATCAGGGCCAGCGCGTCATCGTCGTCGACATCGCGCCGGAACCGCTGGTGGGGACCGATGCGATCCTCTGGCCCGCTCCCTTTGATGTCGCGAGCGAAGCAACCGTCACGGCCGGCGTTGCCGACATCGAGGCCGCGCACGGCCCGATCACCGGTCTCGTCAATGCCGCCGGCGTGTTCGGCAAGATGCATCGGATCGAGCGGGTGCGGATGGAGCAATGGGACCGCGAGGTCAATATCGACCTGCGCGGCAGCTTTATGGTCGCCCGCAGCGTCGGCGTGCGGATGGCCGCTCGACGGAGCGGCGCCATCGTCAATGTCGCCTCCGTCGCCGGCATGACGTCCGGCCCGATCCACGCCTATACCGCGGCGAAGGCCGGCGTCATCCAGATCACGCAGACGCTTGCGGCCGAGTGGGGCCGGGTCGGCGTGCGCGTCAACGCGGTGTCGCCGGGCTTTACGCGTACGGCGATGCTGGAAGCCGGCATCGCTTCCGGCGCGCTCGACAAGGAACTGTTGTCGCGGCCTACTGCCATGAACCGGCTGGTCGAGCCGTTCGAAGTGGCGCAGGCGATCGCCTGGCTGCTTTCGCCAAAGAGCAGCGGCGTCACCGGCATCAACCTGCCGGTCGATGCCGGCTTTATCGCGGGCTCTACATGGGCCGCCTATGGCGGACTGCCGGAAGCACCGGAAGCGTGAGGACAACGGCATGAATATCGAAATGCCACGCAAGAAACTCGACCTGGCTTCCGCCATCGCCGAAGGCGACATCCGCGTGCTGCTGATGGTGCTGGTGCACATGACCGGCGATGAGCGCTGGCTCGAACCGCCATACAAGCCCAAGCGCGACGTGCGCCTGATCCCCGATCCGGACGCCGGCGTACCGAAGGAGATCCAGGACGAAATTCGCGCCGCAGTCCTGAAGCTCTATGAGAACGGCGAGCCCACGCCTGTCATCACCGATCCCGGCAACGAGCTGATGCTGAAGATGATGAGCGCGACGCTCGGCGAGAACGTCGCACCGGAATATTCGCCGCTGATGCGCGAGGAAATGGGTTTCATCCCGCGCGATGCGCGCTGGACCAAACCTCCATCGGACGAGAAGCTCGCGGAGCAGCACGTCCTGATCGTCGGCGCCGGCGTGTGCGCGATTGCGCTCGGCGTCGCGCTGGACCGGCTCGGCATCCCCTACACCATCGTCGAGAAAGAGGACGAGATCGGCGGCACCTGGTACGTCAACCGCTATCCCGGTTGCGGTGTCGATACGCCGAACCACTCCTACTCCTTCTCCTTCGGCGAGCGGAACCAGTGGACGCGCTATTTCGCGCCGCGCCAGGAACTGCTCGACTATCTCTTGAAGGTGGTGCGCGAACACGGCATCCGACGCCATGTCCGTCTCAACACCGAGTTGACCGCGTCACGCTGGGACGAGAACAAGCGGCGCTGGATTTCGACTCTCAGGACCGAGAACGGCCAAGAAACTTTCGAATCGACCGCTCTGGTCAGCGCCATCGGCCAGCTCAACGACCCCGCCCCGGCTCACTTCAAGGGCGAGCAAGATTTCCAGGGCCTCGCCGTGCATTCGGCGCTGTGGTCCGACGATATCGATCTCGACGGCAAGCGCGTCGCCGTGATCGGCACCGGCGCCACTGCGATGCAGCTCGTGCCCGCCATCGCCGATCGCGTATCGTCGGTCACGGTCTATCAGCGCACGGCGCAATGGGCTCGGCCGGTCAAGGGTTACTCCGACCCGATCACCGAAGGCGCGCGATGGCTGCTCGCGCACTTGCCCTTCTATGTGCAGTGGTACCGCTTCAACATGTTCTGGCGCTATGGTGACGGCCTGCTGCCATTCCTGCGCAAGGATCCGAACTGGCCGCATCCGGCGCGCGCCGTCAACAAGGGCAATGACCGGCACCGGCAGGAGTTGACGGATTTCATCCTATCCGAGCTCAAGGATCGCCCCGACCTCATCGAAAAATGCGTGCCGACCTATCCGCCCTATGGCAAGCGCATCCTGCTCGACAACAACTGGTTCAAGACGCTTACCAAGCCGAACATCGAGCTGGTCACCGATCCCATCGATCATTTTGCGCGCGAGGGCATCGTCACGGCGGATGGCAAGCAGCGTGCGCACGACATCATCGTCGTCTCCACCGGCTTCAGGGTATCGGAAATGGCGGCGCGGCTCAACATCACCGGGCGAGGCGGCAACAATCTCAGGGACGTCTGGGCCAACGACAACCCGACGGCCTATCTCGGTTTGACTGTGCCAAACTTCCCAAACCTGTTCCTGATGCTTGGCCCGAACTCAGGACCTGCGCATGGCGGCAGCGTGATTTTCCAGTCGGAATGCCAGAGCCGCTACATCTCGGCTTGCCTGGTCGAGATGATCGAGAAAGGCATCGCCGCCATTGATGTCAGTCAGGACGCGCATGATCAATATGTCCGCAAGGTCGATGCCGAGCACGAGCAGTTGATCTGGACCCATCCGGGCATGACGACCTATTATCGCAACAGCCGGGGCCGCGTGTTCTCGGCCATGCCCTGGCGCTTCGTCGACTATTGGGCGATGACCCATGATCCCGATCTGAGCCAGTATCGTCAAACGAAACGTGCAGACGCCTGAGAGCCACTACGATCAGGGAGGTCAGGGATGGAACGGCCGCGCGTACGCATCTACACCGACTACAAGAGCCCTTACGCCTTCGTCGCCAACAAGCGCCTGTTCGAGCTCGAAGAGCAGCATGGTGTCGAACTGGAGTGGCTGCCTTATACCCTTCGGATCCCGGAATTCATGGGGACGGTGCAAGAGCGCACCCCGCATTTCTGGCGCAAGGTGCGCTACGCCTACATGGACGCGCGCCGTTTCGCCAACGCGCAGGGCCTGACCATGAAGGGACCGCGGCGGATCTACGATGCATTCTATTCCAGCGCCGGCATGCTGTTCGCCCAACGCCATGGGCTGTTCCGGCCGTATCACGACACGGTCTTTCGCCGCTTCTGGAACCATGATCTGGAGATCGACGAACTATCTGATATCGTCGGCGTGATTGCCTCAATCGGTGGGTCGGCGAAGGATTTCGAGGAATATGTTCATGGACCCGCGCGAGCGGAGCACGATCGGATCATCGAGGAAGCGGAGGCGCTTGGCGTGTTCGGCGTCCCAACGATGGTGTTCAATGGCGAGTTGTTCTGGGGCGGCGATCGCATCGACATGCTGATGGAGCGCATCAAGGATCCGGCCTCCATCGCGACAGCGCTTGGCAGCCGACATAGGAAATGATCCTGCGCTTCATGGTTCCCTCACCTCGGGGAACCGCGACTTCACTTGACAGTCTCCAATATCTGCCGCAGCATTTTGGTGATGCACCTGTTGGGGTGCTGGAGCACTTGGCTCCCGACCTCGCAGGAATTGCTGACCGGTCATGTGGTCGGGCAGCAAGCAGAAGATACGGACAGATGTCCGTCGGCCCACTCTTGGAGAGGAGCATGACGCCACCGGGCCAGTCCAGTGACCTTGCTCAGCAAGGTCTCGGCGCAGTTGAGGTGAACAGCAGCTGCTAGCCGCGTTGCGCCGTCGACAATCTGAACATATCGACCGGATGGGAGCGCAAAGGCCACGCGCTTTACGATCCAGAGTTATCCTGGTGTCTACCAGAATCCTTCGCTAAAACGAAGATGCAGGGCCCCGCGATGCTCCAATGCACCGGGGCCCATTAATTTGCGGCCAAATGCACCCAGCAACCCGTACGCTGAACCCCGCGGTCGGTCATGACTTGCTCGCTTCCTCGCGCAACGGCCGGAAAAACTCGCGCACCTCGCGCACGTACAACTCGGGCTGCTCGAAGGCGGCGAAGTGACCGCCCTTTGGCATCTCGCTCCAATGGCGGATATTGGTGTAGCTCGCCTCCATCCACTTTCGAACCGGCGTAACGATCTCCTTGGGAAATACGGCGACGCCGGTCGGCACAGTGACCTTGTGCGCGGTTCGCCGTTTCGATCCGAAGCTTTCCCAATAGAGCCGCGCCGAGGAAGCCGCGGTGGCGGGCACCCAATACAGCATGACATTGTCGAGCAGTTCGTCACGGGACAGGATGTTCTCGGGATGCCCGTCGCAGTCGGTCCAGGCCCAGAACTTCTCCAGGATCCACGCGGCCTGGCCGCTCGGCGAATCCGTCAGCCCATAGCCGAGCGTTTGCGGCCGGGTCGACTGCTGCTTGGAATAGCCGGAATCCCAGTCGGCGTAATATTTGATACCGTTCAGCGCCCGCGCCTCTTCCGGCGTCGGCTGTCCCTCGACGTTGGGCCGCGTCGCCATCGCGAGCGTGATGTGAATGCCGGCGCAATGCGCAGCGTCTTGCGCGCCCAGCGCGGTCGTGACAGCCGAGCCCCAGTCACCGCCTTGCGCGCCATATCGCCCATAGCCAAGACGCTCCATCAGCACGGCCCAGGCCGCGGCGATGCGATCGACGCCCCAGCCGGTTGCACGCGGCTTGGCGGAGAAGGCGAAGCCCGGCAATGACGGACAGACCACGTGAAACGCGTCGGCCGCACGGCCACCGTGCGCCGTCGGGTCGGTGAGCGGTTCGATCACCTTGTGGAATTCGACCACCGATCCCGGCCAGCCATGGGTGATGATCAGCGGCAACGCGTTCGCATGCGGCGAGCGGATATGCAGGAAATGGATGCCAAGCCCGTCGATCTCGGTCGTGAATTGCGCAAAGCGATTGAGGCGCGCTTCGCGGCTGCGCCAATCATATTCGTCGGCCCAGTAGCGGCAGACCTCCTGGATCCACTTCAGCGGAGCGCCCTGGCTCCAGTCTTCGACCAGTTCGGCCTCGGGCCACCGCGTCCGGCGGAGCCTCGATTTGAGATCCTCGAGCACATCGTCACCGACCGATATCCGATAGGATTGTATCGCTGTGCTCATGGCCTGCTCCTCCAAACGACACGCTCAATATCGGAGAAAAAGCAGGCTATGCGCAAGTCACACGGACAGGCCGCGGCCCTCCCTCAGCGATTGCGCTTCCGGATCCGGGCAGATGATCTCGACGCGGCATCCCGCGCCCGGGTGGATCGTCAGCCGGAAGCCGTGCAGCTTGACGATCGCAGCCACCAGATTGAGGCCGAGGCCGACGCCAGGCGTGTTGCGCATCTTGTCGGACCGATAGAACCGTCGCAGCACCGCGTCGCGCTCCTCTGCCGTGATCCCGCTGCCGGTATCGACAATGCGGATCACGGTTTCATTGGCGTTGCGCAACAGTTCGATGTCGACCTTGCCGCCTTCCGGCGTGAACTTGATGGCGTTGTCGACGAGATTGGTGACGGCCTCGATCAACAGGTCCCGGTCGCCGCGTACGTTGAGCTCGTGCTCGGCGTGGACAGTCAGCGCGATATTCTTGTTCTCCGCGATCGGCTCGTAGATGTCGCAGACCTCCCGCAACATCTCATGCAGCGGCACGATGCCGAAGCCGGCCGACCGCCGGCTGTTCTCGATCTCGGCAAGCCGCAGCAGCGCGGTGATGATCGTCAGCGACTGATCGATCCCTGCGATCGCCTTGTCCGCGACCGTCTGAAGCTGCTCCAGCGACGTTGCATGGGTGCGGCCGCGCTCGAGCGTCAGTCTTGCGCGCGTCAGCGGCGTCCTGAGATCGTGGGCGATATCGTTGCCGACGCCGGCCAGCGCGTTGATCATCGTTTCCATCTCGTCGAGCATGCCGTTGACGATGACCGCGAGCTTCGAGAACGGCTCGCTGCCCTCGCTATATGGTAGCCGCTCACGCAGATCGCCCGCGATAATGCGCTGAACGCGCTGGTTGACCTCCTCGACCTGCCGCTGCGCCCGCACGCTCAGCCAGGCACCGGCCAGAAGACAGATGATGAATGCCGGCAACAATCCGAACGCGAGCGCTTCGCCGACGACATGGGAGATTTCCTTGGTCTCATCGACATTGCGTGCAATCACCAGGACGTTGCCGTTTGGCATGCGCTTTGCGATGGCGCGAACTGAGTGATCGTGATTCGGCGGGTCCACCTTGGCCGCCGTGACGCTCTGCGCCGGGGCGTCGATCTTGAGACCGGCCGGAAGACGCTCCATGTTGCCGGCCAACCTCCGCCCGTCCGATCCAAACACCCCTGCAAACTGAACGCCGCGCGAATCCTGCCGCAGATGATCTTCGATCGCGTTGAGCTGGCGCTCCATCGGCAGCGTCGCCATGAAGGCGATCTGACGGGTGAGCATGCGGTCGGTCCGCTCGATCAGATAATTGTCGATCTTCACATAGATGAAACCGAACAGCGCGATCATGAAGACGGCAAGGACGCCGGCCACCGCAAGTGCCCAGCGAAAGCTGTTCGACCGAATGAATTGCCACTGGCCCATCGCGTTCGGATGTCTCTGCATGACGTCAACGGCCATCGATCGGAGCCCGCGCAATATCTCAGGAGGCCGCACGAAGAATGAAGCCGGCACCTCGGACATTCTGGATCATCGGAGTCTCGTCCGGCCCGTCCACCTTGTGGCGCAAGCGGCCCATATGCACGTCGACCAGGTTTGTCGCCGGGACGAATTTGTAGTTCCAGACTTCTTCGAGCAGCATGGCGCGCGTCAGCAACTGGTCGCTGCGCCGCATCATGTATTCGAGCAGGCGAAATTCGCGCGGCAACAGATCGATCACCCGCTCGCCGCGCTTGGCGCTGCGCTCGATCAGGTCGAGTTCGAGCTGCCCCACCCGCAGCAAGGTCTCGCGCGATTCCATCGGCCGGCGCAGCAGCGCCTCTATCCGCGCGATCAGTTCCACAACCGCGAAAGGCTTGGTGAGATAATCATCGCCGCCCATGCGCAGGCCCCGCACCCGATCATCCACCGCGCCGAGCGCACTTAGCACCAGCACCGGCGTGCGAACCTGCTCCTTCCGCAAGGTCTCGATCACGCTGAGCCCATCCATTCCGGGCAACAGGCGGTCGACAATCATGGCGTCAGGCCTCAGGTTGCGCGCCTTGTCGAGGCCTTCTCGACCATTGGCCGACCATTCGACCTCGAACCCGCGTTCGGCGAGTTCGGCCGTGATCTCCTCGGCGGTCTCGCCGTCATCTTCGATCAAGAGCACTTTCGTCATCAATCCGTTCTCGACAACCACCATGCCGGAGGCCCAACTGCAAACCGGGCCGCCAGGAACCGGGCGACGCCGCCAGCCCACTTCAAGTCAGGGAGTGCGCCCGCTCAGCGCCGCCTGGTCACCGCCCTGGAGGGCAAGCGCGGTGGGGCCGCTCTTCAACCAACATAGGCTTGGCGGCGGAACCACGCCATTAAATTGCATTTTAGGGAGGGATTTTGCTGCCGATCCGGGCGGACCGGTGGAGAGATTATCAGGAAACAGCCTGGGTCCTGAGAGTCACGCGGTTGCCGTCGGCCAGGTCGACCGACGGATTGAGGATCACTCTGTCGCCCGCCTTGACACCGCTGTTGATCTCCACTTGCTGGCCGAGGTCACGCACGACATTGACCTTGTGCAGGTGCACCACCCCGTTCTCGACCACGGCGACCTGCAGGCCGCCTTGATTGAAGATGATCGCATCCGCAGACACTTTGAAGCTCGGCGTCTTGCGCGGGATGCGCAGTTCAATCGTGCAGTAGATGCCGGGCGTAAGGGCACCGTCCGGGTTCGGGATATCGATCTCGGTCAACAGCGTTCGCGAACCCGGTTGCAGCGCATCGGCGATCCGCGTCACCTTGCCGGGGAAGGTGCGGTCGGGCAGTTCCGGAACGTGCACGATGGCATCGATCCCCGCACGCACTCCGAACGCCGCATCCTGCGGAACAAACACCTGGGTACGGATGACATTGCTCTGCATGATCGTGAACATGAACGTGCCGCTGGTCGCATCCGCCTGCAGCAGGCTGCCGACATCGACATTGCGCTGGGTGATCACCCCGTCAAAGGGGGCAACGACGTGCTGGTAGATCTTCTGCTGATGCAACACTTGCACCTGCGCTTCCTCGGCGACCACATTGGCCTGCGCGACCGAGACCGCGGCCTCCTGCGCCTTCAACGTCTGGGAGTCGATCGTTCCCTGCTGCGCGGTGAGCCAGCCCTTCTCCACCAGCGGCTTATCGCGGTCCCAGGTCACCTTGGCCAGTTCCCTGTTGGCCTGCGCCTGCTGCAGCGCCGACCTGAGCTGCCCGAGCGTCGCCTCGGCCTGCGCGATTTGATGGTCGAGTTCCGGCGCAACGATCTCCGCCAGCAATTGCCCTTCCTTGACATGATCACCGATATCAACCTCGCGCTTGGCGATATAGCCGCTGGCGCGCGCGAAGATGTTGGCCGAGGCAAAAGCCGAGGTGGTTGCCGGCAGGTTCACGACGTCGATCCCGTCGCTGGGCTCGACGGTCGCCACACGAACGCCCGGGACGAGATCGCGACGTTGCTCGGCGGTGGCCATAGTCTGGCGGTACTGTGCGTAGTGGCTCCAGGCTCCGGACGCCAGCGCGACCGCTCCGATCAGCCCCAGGGCCACGCCCGCAGTCCGGCCAATCCAGCGCCTCGAACGGCCATGCCGCACCGGCGCCGGATCGCGCTCACGATCCACTTCGGGCGTCGGCTCAACCTTCAAAGGCCGATTGAAATTCATTCCAGCACCTCGTCGAAAACGCCATGATGTTTCTTGCCGTCGTTACCCTTGCGCAGCATGGCAAACAGATAGGGCACCACCAGCAACGTCGTCGGCGTCGCAAACAGCAAGCCGCCGATCACCGCGCGCGCAAGCGCGGCATTCTGCTCTTCGCCGGCGGCTCCGATCGCCATCGGGATCATGCCCACGATCATTGCGGCCGCGGTCATCAGCACCGGCCGGATTCTGGTATGCCCGGCCTCGATCGCGGCCTCGAAGGCGGTCTTGCCGGCAAGCTGCTGCTCGCGGGCGAAGGTCACCAGCAGGATCGAGTTGGCCGATGCGACGCCCACCGCCATGATCGCTCCCATCAGCGACGGCACGTTGAGGGTGGTGCCGGTCACGAACAGCATGGTCAGGATGCCACAGAGCGTCGCGGGCAAGGCCAGGATGACGACGAACGGATCACCGAAATTCTGATAGTTCACCACCATCAGCATGTAGACAAAGACCGCGGCAAACAGCAGGCCGATGCCGAGATTGATGAACGAGCTGTTCATGCTGTCGATCTGGCCGATCACCTGGATCGAATTGCCGGGCTTGAGCTGCTTCTGCAGATCCCCGACAATATGGCTGATCTGGCTCGCGACGCTGCCGAGGTCACGGCCTTGCGTGCTGGCATAGATCTCGTAGACCGGCTGAATATTGGCCTGGTTGGCGTTGGTCGGGACGCTGCCGCGTCTGAACGTGGCGACGTTGCTGAGCAGGCCGGGCACGGGTGTGTCGGTCAGCGACGCCAGCGACGTCGAAACCGGCGTGTTGCCGAGATCGCTGACGGACGAAATCCTGCTCTCGGGCGTCTGTACTGCAAAGTAGTATGGAATGCCGGAACTGGGGTCGGTCCAGAAGTTCGGCTGCACCTGCTCGGACGAACTCAGGCTGACATTGAGATTGGTAGCGATCGTGTTGGCGTTCAGGCCGAGTTGGGCCGCGCGGGTGCGATCGATATCGGCATAGAACGCGGGCGCGTTCACTTCCTGCTGCAGATGCGCATCCACCACGCCGGGGATATCGGCTAGACGCTGCCGCAGTTCCTGTGCGACACGCAGATTATTGTCCTTGTCGTAGCCGACCGTGCGGACGTCGATCTGCGCCGGCAGTCCGAAATTGAGGATCTGCGTCACGATATCCGCCGCCTGGAAGTAGAACGTGTCCTCCGGGAAGGCCTTGGGCAACTCCTCGCGCAGCTTACGCACATAGTCGGCGGTCGGCGCGTGGCCCTCCTTGAGCGCCACCAGGATCACGCCGTCATTGACGCCGATGGTCGAGCCGTCGCTGAAGGCGAGATTATACGGCCGTGCCGGCAGTCCGATATTATCGACGATCAGCTCGCGCTGATCGGCAGGAATGACTTCGCGGATCTTGTTCTCGACCTGCTGAAAGATACGTTCCGTCCCCTCGATCCTGGTCCCGGCCGGCGCACGGACATGAAGTTGGATCTGTCCGCCATCGATCGCCGGAAAGAAGTCGCGGCCGACCATCGGAAACATCGCGCCGCCCAGCAGCAAGACAAGTCCCATGCCGATCGGGATGATGAAGCGATGCTCCAGCAATCCGGTAAGCCAGCGCGAATAGGCATGGCGTATGGCCTCAAAGCCGCGTTCGAACGCGGCATGGAAGCGGGCGAACAAGCCGGCCGTAACCGCCCCCGGCTCGCCGTGATGTTCGCCCTTAAGCAGAAGGCCGATCACGATCGGCGTCAGCGTTCGGGAAAGCCCGTAGGACGCCAGCATCGCAAACACGACGGCAAGCCCGAGCGGCGTGAACAGGTACTTTGCCGGCCCATCCAGGAACACCACGGAGGTGAAGACGCAGCTAATCGCAAGCGTCGAGACCAAGGTCGGCACGGCAATGCCTGCGGCGCCGTGCAGCGTCGCCTGCGGCAGCGGCATCCCCTCCTCGGTAAGCAGCCGATGGGTGTTCTCGATCGTAACCGTCGAGTCGTCCACGAGAATGCCGACCGCGAGCGCCAGTCCGCCGAGCGTCATCGTGTTCAAGGTTTCGCCGAGGAAATAAAGCACGATCAGCGAAGCCAGGATCGAGAGCGGGATCGAGATCATGACCACCACGGTCGAGCGCCACGATCCAAGGAACAGCAGGATCATCAGCGCCGTCAGCGCCGCGGCGATCGCGCCCTCGCGCAGCACGCCCGTGACCGACTCCTTCACGAACACCGACTGATCGAACAGTTCATTGATCTGCATACCCTGAGGTGCCGCGGCGCGCGCGGTCTGCAACGCCTGGTGCACGGCATTGACCACGGAGAGCGTGGAGGCATTGCCGTTCTTGATGATGCTGAGCAGCACCGAGCGCCGGCCATTCTGCCGCACGACATTCTGCTGCACCAGCCAACCGTCATGCACCTGTCCGACATCCTTGACGAACACCGTCGCGCCGTTCACCACCTTGATCGGAATGTTGTTGAGGTCGTCGATGCTCGGCGGCGTCGCATTGGTGCGGATGGCATATTGCGTCTTGCCGAACTTCGCCGTGCCTGCCGGCAATGTCAGGTTCTGGGTGTTGACGGCGTTCACCACGTCGAGCGGCGTCAATCCCTTGGCGAGCAGCTTTTCCGGATCGATATCGACCATGATCTGGCGGTACTTGCCGCCCGCCGGCGTCGGCAGCGTGATGCCGGGGATCGGCGCCAATTGCTGACGGATACGATAGATGCCGTAGTCGTAGAGCTGCTGCTCACTGAGCGTGTCGGAACTCAGGCTGATCTGCAGCACCGGAACGCTTGAGGCATTGAACTGCACCACCACCGGCGGCTGGATCCCCGGCGGCATCAACGCACGGATCGAGTTGGTCGCGGCTACAATCTGGGAAATCGCGAGGTCGAGATTGACGTCGGGCTGGAAGTAGATCTTCTGCACCGACAGCCCCGCCATGGTCTGGGCTTCGATGTTTCGGATGCCGTTGACGTTGGAGCTGATCGAATACTGGCTGTAGGTGGTGACGCGCTGCTCCATCTCGGGCGTGCTCAGCCCGGTGTAGCTCCAGATCACCGTCACCACGGGGATGTTGATTTCCGGAAAGATGTCCGTCGGCATCTTGTAGCTGACGACGGCACCCAGAAACAGGATCAGCGCAGCGACCACATAGAATGTATGTGGAAACCGCAGAGCGAAGCGAACGATACCCATAATCGGTCCTTAACCGCGCGCCGCCCTGCTGGTCCTCACGCAACCCGGCGGCGCGCCTATTTCAATTGCACCTGCACGACGTGACCGGGCTTGTCCGGGACGCCCTTTGTGATCACCGGATAACGTCGTTGAATTTTGTCTTCGCCATGCCCCATGCGCCGGCGAGATGCGAGAGCCGACATCCTCATTGTTTCGTCCCCTATTGCATATGCATCGTATGGTTGGACATCGCGTCCGGTGAATGCATGGCAGGCATCGTATCCGGCTGCTGCGGCGCAGGCGCAGCACCCGGCTGTGTCGACGCCGCAACCGACGGAGCCAACTCCTCGCCAACGGCAAGCCGCATCGCCACAATCTCCTGCTGCTGGGTCACGACAATCTCCTGCGCGAGACGGCGAAGCTGCTCGTTATGGCCGTAGCGAAGGACGGCCTTCGCCATATCGATCGCGCCTTGATGGTGCGGGACCATCATCGCGACGAAATCACGGTCGACATCGCCGGTCGGCTTGATCGTCATGTCCGCCATCATCTTGTTCATGGCTGCATCGTTTTCTGAAAGGAACGGCTGCTCGTCGGCATAGTCGGGGCGATCAGCCACGTATTGAACCGGCATGGCCCCACGAACGTGATACGCCCTGGTGGGATTCTGGGCCAACACGAACGACGTCGCCGCGACCGAGGCTGTCGTCGCAATTGAGATCACGCGTTTGCGAACGAAAGAACGTGACAGCACAATCATCCATGCCTCCAAGCAAAATCTGCCCCTGCGTGGAGCGACCCACGGCCCGACCTCTTCCGTTTCCGAATACCTCTAGTGGGTAGTTCGCCCGAACAAGCCCAAAGACGTCGCGTCGCCGACGCCATTCAAGGTGGCGGTCGAACATCCCGTTCTCAACTAAAAAACGATTTAGGTTTCGACGGCGCCGATTGGATGTCGGATCGACGCGTTTTGCATCAACAAGCTGCTACGATCAGCCAACATTCAGTGATGGCGCGGATCGCAGCGCTCAAGATCCGGTGAGCTGGCCAGGACTTTTCTCCTCACGCGACGAGGTCGCGTCGAAAATCCCGCGAGCCACTCTTGATCAAGCTATGCGCAGAAGGCCGATCTGTTCATTCAATTGTGACTGCGGACCCTCGCGCCTGTGATGACGAGCGCCCGTCTTCCTATGCGCCAGAACAGGCTGGTCGGACGATCGCACATCGCAGCGCTTGTTGTTTCAGGCTATGCGCGGCAAATTCGTTGCGCTGACTTCAACGACGTCACAGAAACGACGATGCCAGAGCCGGGCTCTCTGCGAGCGCATGCGCGGTATACTCCAGCGCGCTCCTGACCTGCGCTCGATTGACGGGGCCGCCGAGACATATCCTGACTGCCTCGGGCGGCGATCCGTTGACGACGAATGCATCGCTTGCGACAACACCGATGCCGGTCGATCGCATGTGCTCGACGAATGCCGAGCGCGTCCATGGCGCGGGCAGTGGGACCCAGACGTTGAAGCTGAGCAGGTCCCCGCGATAGGAGCCTTTCGGCAATATCTCCGCTGCCAGCCGCTGCCGCGCCGACGTCTCCGTGCGGATGAACCGCAGGATTGTGTCTGCGGTGCCGTCCTCGATCCAGCGCGTCACCAGCGACACCGTGAGCGGCGAGGCCATGACTGTTGCTGCACGAAGCGCGGAGGCGAACGGCCAGGCCGAACGCGTATCGGGGACCACGACATAGGCCGCGCGTAGTCCCGCGCCGATGCATTTTGCAAGGCCCGCGACGTGCCAGGTGAGATCGGGCGCAATCGCGGCAAACGGCGCGTGGCCGTGACCGTGTTCGGGGATGAAGCCATAGGCATCGTCCTCGACGATCGGCAACTTGTAGCGCCGCGCGATTGCGACGATGTCGCGCCGTCGAGAGTCTGGAATCGTCAGCGTCGTCGGATTCTGCAGCGTCGGATTGAGATAGATCGCCTTCGGCTTCAGCTTCTTGCACGCATCGGTCAAGGCCTGCGGCTCGACACCGTCGTCGTCCATCGGCAAGCCGACCAGCGTGATGCCGAGTTGCGCGGCGATCGCGCGTATCCCCGGATAGGTGATGGCCTCGCACAGCACGACCTCGCCGGGCTTTGCGAGGATCGAGAGAATGCCAAGCAACGCCGGGTGCGCGCCAGGCGACACGAAGATACGGCTCTGCGCCGGCACCAGCGCGCGCCGGCCGAGCCAGCTCGACGCCGCATCCTTGTCGGCCTGGGTGCCGCCGAAACCCTGGTAGCGCAACAGCGAGACGACATCGCGTATGATGTAGTCCGCCCCCGCCTGCATCCTGGCGATCAAGTCGAGGTCATCAGGCTCGGGCGGCAGGTTCATCGAGAGGTCAACCGGCCGCGGCGGAAAGGCCTGCGCCGAACGCCGCGGGCGCGGCTTGTCGCGGACGAAAGTTCCCTGCCCGACCTTGGATTCGATCAGCCCGCGCTTCTGCGCCTCGACATAACCGCGCGCCACCGTCGTGAAGTCGATGTCGAGGCGCTTGGCCAGTTTGCGCTGCGGCGGCAATCGGTCGCCGATGACAAGTTTTCCGGCGGCGATATCATCGGCGATGGCGTCGGCAATCGCGAGATAGCGCGGCTTGTCACTGTTGGAGAGGTCGGGTCGCCAGTCGGTCATTTGCGAGATTTAGCACATGAATTCAAAATTGACCGTATATTGTTGCACGTCATCTCGCAATTAGGTCCGAAGCACTGCCATTCTTTCTGCGGCACACGACGAAGGCGCCTGCATAACAATCGAGCGCGTTGCACAGTGCTGAGAGGCAGCTTTTTCTGACGGCAGAGAAACAATCCCTCCAGTCCCGTCAGATATCCAGTCAAGATTGACTGGATACATGACTGTATATTGACTGCTTTGATGATTTATCGTGCAAACAGGCATTTGGCACATCGATTGCAAATCCTGAAATCGATCCGGGAGGCCGGACGAGAGCAGGAGGTGCACAATGCCCGCAGTAACGATGCCCGCTCGCCAGAAAGGCGATTTTCTTGTCGATTATGAGGAGAAGGTTTTCGAGGACGTCAAAGCCAAGCCAGGCGAGAAGGCGCTGGTGACGTTCCACACTGTCGCGTTCGAAGGCTCGATCGGTCTCGTCAACATCCTTCAGGCGCTTCGGTTGAAGCGAAAGGGCTTTGACACCTCGATCCTGCTCTATGGTCCGGGCGTCACGCTCGGCGTCCAGCGCGGCTTTCCGAAGATCGGCGACGAAGCGTTTCCCGGCGCCCAGAACTTCAACAACCAGCTCGCAAAATTCATGGACGAAGGCGGCAACGTCTACGCCTGCCGCTTCGCCTTGCAGGCGCTGTACGGCCATGGCGAGCCGTCGCTGATCCCAGGCATCCGGCCGATCAATCCGCTCGACGTGCTGGATCTGATCCTGATCCACCGCAACGACAACGCCTTCATGCTCCACACCTGGACGCTCTGAGCCGAACCTGCGCGAGCGGACGAGGGAGGAGACAGTGACAGCGAAACGCATCGTCAAGGCTGCAGCCGTCCAGATCGCACCCGATCTGGAGACGCCGAGCGGAACCGTCGATCGGATCCTTGCGGCCATTGCGGAAGCGGCCGGCAAGGGCGTCCAGTTCGCCGTGTTCCCGGAGACGCTGGTTCCCTGGTATCCGTATTTTTCCTTCGTCCGCCCGCCGGTCCTGAGCGGCGCCGAGCATATCCAGCTCTACGACAACGCCGTCGTGGTGCCGGGCCCGGTGACCGACGCCGTCGCGCAAGCCGCCAAGCGCCACGCCATGGTGGTCGTGCTCGGCGTCAACGAGCGCGATCACGGCTCGCTCTATAATGCGCAACTCGTATTCGATGCGACCGGCGCGATCGTGCTGAAGCGCCGCAAGATCACGCCGACCTTCCACGAGCGCATGATCTGGGGCCAGGGCGATGGCGCCGGACTGAAGGTGGTCGATACCGCCGTCGGCCGCATCGGCGCACTCGCCTGCTGGGAACACTACAATCCCCTCGCCCGCTACGCGCTGATGGCGCAGCACGAGGAGATTCACGCCGCGCAATTTCCGGGATCGCTGGTGGGGCAGATCTTCGCCGACCAGATCGAGGTGACGATCCGCCACCATGCGCTCGAAAGCGGATGCTTCGTCGTCAACGCCACGGGCTGGCTCTCCGAGGAGCAGATCGCGAAGATCTCGCCGGACGAAGGCCTGCGCAAGGGCCTGCGCGGCGGCTGCATGACCGCGATCGTCTCGCCCGAAGGCAATCACCTCGTCCCGCCGCTCACCGGCGGCGAAGGAATTCTGGTCGCCGACCTCGATATGGCGCTGATCACCAAGCGCAAGCGGATGATGGACTCGGTCGGCCATTATGCCCGCCCCGAACTCCTGTCGCTTCTGCTCAACGACCAGCCGGCGCGTCCGATGCACGGCCTTCACCCCAATCGACTCATGCCCATTCCGGGAGATGTATCCGATGACACAGCAGATGCCGCACCAGCGCCTCAAGGCGATGCCGACCGAGCAGTTGATCAACGAGTTGCAGTCCTTCGGAGTACGCCTCGCTGATCCCAAGAACGGCGGCATCAGCCGCCGGGGTGGCGCCGGCCCCTCCGACCATACGCCGTTCACCATCGATGGCTCCACCGTGATGGTGCCAGTCCATAATGCGCCGGCGTTCGAGAGCCCGTACCTCGTCGAGCGCCCGGATGCCGCCGGCCGCAGCCGCATCTCGCGCGACGGCATCGTGCTGGCCGACGTCTCGTTCCCGTTGCGGCCGAAATTCTACGAGCTCAGCACCGCCGACGGCATCCCCTATTCCAAGATCGCGACATTGCATGGGCGCGACGTGCTCGCGACCACCGTGCTGCAGACCTGCATCCGCTATCAGAGCCGCACCAAGACCTGCCAGTTCTGCGCGATCGGCCAGTCCCTCGCGGCCGGACGCACGGTCGAGCGCAAGACGCCGGCACAGCTTGCCGAGGTCGCCAAGGCGGCCGTCGAACTCGACGGTATCAGCCACATGGTGATGACCACGGGCACGCCGCGCACCTCCGATCGCGGCGCGGCGATCCTTGCCGAGAGCGCCGCGGCCGTCAAAGCAGCCGTCGACCTGCCGATCCAGGCGCAATGCGAGCCGCCGGACGACTTCGGCTGGTTCGGCCGCATGAAGGACGCCGGCGTCGACGCGCTCGGCATGCATCTGGAAGTCATCGGCCCCGACGTGCGGCAACGGATCATGCCGGGCAAGGCCCAGGTCTCCATCGACGACTATTTCGAAGCCTTCGCGGCGGCGGTGCCGGTGTTCGGCCGCGGCCAGGTCTCGACCTATATCCTCGCCGGTCTCGGCGACAGCCCCGCCAAAATTCTCGCCACCTCGCAGCGACTGGTCGACATCGGCGTCTATCCATTCGTCGTTCCCTTTGTGCCGATCGCCGGCACTCCGCTGGAGAGCCATCCGACACCACCTCCTTCGTTCATGCACGACATCCTGCGGCCGCTTGCGGACATGCTGCGGGACGGTGGCCTGCGCGCTTCCGACATCAAGGCGGGCTGCGGCAAGTGCGGCGCCTGCTCGGCGCTATCGACCTACGAACGGAGGGCCATCGCATGATCTTCGAATCCTTCAAGCCGTTCATAGCGCCGGAATTCCAGGTGAAGTTCGCGACCGAAGCCTGGGAGAAGGCCGCGGCCGCTGCGCTGCGCCGCCAGGTGTTTTGCGAGGAGCAGCACATCTTCGCCGATGATGACCGCGATGCGATCGACGACTTCGCCATTCCGCTCGTGGCGGTGTCGCTGCTTGGTGTCGCAGAGGACGACGTCGTCGGCACCGTGCGTATTCACCCTGATGACCATGAGCCTGATGTCTGGTGGGGATCGCGGCTCGCAGTTGCGAGGAGCTATCGCCGGCTGAGCGCGGTCGGCGCTGGCCTGATCCGGCTTGCGGTGTCGTCGGCACACGCGCGCGGCTGCCGACGCTTCCTCGCCAATGTGCAGAGCCAGAATGCGCTTCTGTTCCAGCACATGCACTGGCGATCGCTCGGCGAGTTCGAAATGCACGGCCGCCCGCATCACCGCATGGAGGCCGATCTCGATCACTATCCGCCATTCCGGACTCCTGAGACCGGCTTCCTCTCGCTGGCGAAACTGGCGGCCTGATCATGCTCTCCGGCGTCGCCATCGATCTGCTTGCGGAACGGCTTCGGCAGAGCCGCGGCATCGCCGCCAAGGCTGACATCGCCGCGGTCGCCGCCGCGCTCGAGCTGCCGGGCGATCAGGCAATCCCGGTGGGCGATGACTGCGCCGCGATCGCGGATGGTGACGGCTACCTCCTGTTTGCCATCGAAGGTTTCATGAACGAATTCGTCGCCGCCGATCCCTGGTTCGCCGGCTGGTGCGGCGCGATGGTCAACATCTCCGATGTCGCGGCGATGGGCGGGCGGCCGACCGCGATCGTCAATGCAATCTGGTCCGACGGCGCGGACAACGCGTCGCCGATCCTTGCCGGATTGAAGGCGGCGGCGAAGGCATTCGGCGTCCCCGTCATCGGCGGCCACACCAATGTCCGCAGCACCCAGAGCCAGTTCGCCGTCGCGATCCTCGGCCGCGCCCGCCGGCTGCTGACGAGCTTCGACGCGAGGCGAGGCGACAAGCTCGTTGCCGCCATCGATCTGCGCGGTCGCTATCGCGAGCCGTTCGCGAACTGGGAAGCGGCAACCGACGCACCGCCGGAACGGCTGCGCGGCGACATCGCGATCCTGCCGTCGCTCGCCGAGTCCGGACTCGTGTGCGCCGCCAAGGACATCAGCCAGGGCGGTATTGTCGGCACCGCCGCGATGCTCGCCGAGTGCTCGCAGGTGGCGCTCGCCCTCGATCTCGACGCGATACCGATTCCGGACGGCGTTCCGCTCGAACGCTGGCTGCAGACCTTTCCGAGCTTCGGCTACCTGCTGTCGGTCAAGCCGGAACATATCGACGAAGCGCTCGCCCGCTTCCGCCACCGCGGCATCGCCGCTGCGTCTGTCGGCGACGTGATGGCCGGAACCACGGTCGACATTCGCGCAGGCTCCGACCGCGCCACGGTGTGGGATTTCGCACGGCAGCCCTTGATCGGCTGCGGCCCCTCCCGGCCTCCCGTCCAGCGGAGCGTCGCATGACCGCTTCATCCGCCCGGCTCCGCATCGCGATCCTGACCCACTCGACCAATGCGCGCGGCGGCGTGGTGCACGCGCTCGAGCTCGCGGATGCCTTGACGAAACTCGGCCATGTCGCCGTCGTGCATGCGCCCGATCGCACCGGCAAGGGCTTCTTCCGTTCCAGCATCGCGCCGACCGTCTCGGTGCCGGCGTCGGCTGTCTCTGATGACGTCACGTCGATGGTGGAAACACGCATCGCGGACTATGTGCGGCATTTCGAGAATCCCGCACATCGCCAATTCGACGTCTACCACGCCCAGGACGGCATCTCCGGCAATGCGCTGGCGACGTTGAAGCAGCGCGGGCTGATCCAGGGTTACGTCCGCACCGTCCATCATGTCGACGACTTCAGCGACGCGCGATTGCGTCAGCTCGACCAGCGCTCGATCGTCCTCGCCGATCAGCTCTTCGTCGTCAGCCGGACGTGGCAGGAGCGGCTGAGGATCGAACTGGCCTGTACGTCGACCTTGGTCGGCAACGGCGTCGACACCAGCCGCTATTCGCCCGCCTCCAATGCCATCGACACCGCACTGCGCGCCCGGCTCGGCCTTCGCAAGGGACCGGTGCTGCTGGCGATCGGAGGCATCGAGCGGCGCAAGAATACCCATGCGATCCTCGATGCCTTCTGTCAGGTCCATGCCGTCCACCGCTCCGCACAGCTCGTGATCGCCGGCGGTGCTTCGCTGCTCGACCATGGCGCCTACCAGCAGCAGTTTCGGCTGCGACTGCAGGATGCCGGCCTGCCGGCAAATGCGGTGATCGAGACCGGGCCGCTGGCCGATGCCGAGATGCCATCGCTCTATCGGCTTTCGGATGCCCTGGTCTTTCCGTCGCTGCGCGAGGGCTTTGGCCTCGTCGTGCTTGAAGCGATGGCGAGCGGCGTTCCCGTGATCGTCTCGCATATCCCGCCTTTCACCGAATATCTCGGCGACGATGACGTCGCCTGGTGCGATCCACATCATGCAGGCGCGATCGCCAATGCCGTCATCAGCGCGCTGTCCGAGCCGCTTCGCTCCCGCCTCGCCGCGAACGGACGTAACGTCGCCGAACGTCACGATTGGAGCCGCACCGCCGAGGCGCACCTTCCGGCCTATCACCGCATGAGCGAGGTGCATTATGCCTGAAATGCGTTTCCATGTGCGCTGGCCGGATGAAAGCATCGAGGCCTGCTATTCGCCGTCGCTCGTGATCAAGGACCATCTCACTGTCGGCACGACCTACCCGCTCGCCGATTTCCGGGAACGCAGCCGCATTGCGCTGACGATCGCAGCGGAGCGCGTCCGCGAGAAATACGGCTTCTTCTGCACGCGCGCCCTCGGCCAGCTTGCCCGGATCGAGGAGAAGGCCAGCCGGTTCGAGGCCACGCCGGGGGCCTCCGTCACCATCGTTTCGTTCGAAGACTAACAGGAGTTCATGATGTCTGATCTCGACTCTTACTACCCGGTCGTCGTGATCGGCGGCGGACAGGCTGGCCTTGCGATGAGCGCGCAACTCAGCCGGCACGATATCGACCACGTGGTGCTGGAGAAGAACAGCATCGCCCATTCCTGGAAGACGCAACGCTGGGACGCGTTCTGCCTGGTGACGCCGAACTGGCAGTGCCAGCTTCCCGGCTTTCCCTATGCCGGCAACGATCCGCACGGCTTCATGCTGCGCGACGAGATCGTCGACTATATCGAGGACTATGCCAGGCACATCGCGGCTCCGGTCCGTGAGGGCGTTGCGGTCGTCAGGCTGAGGCAGGCAGATGGAAGATTCCTGCTCGAGACGACCGCGGGCGAGATCGCCGCTGATGCCGTCGTGCTCGCGGTGAGCGGATATCACGTCCCAAGGATTCCGGAGTTCGCGGAGCGGCTGGACCCGGCCATCACGCAGATCCATTCTTCCGCCTATCGCAATCCGGACCAGTTGCCGCCGGGCGAGATCTTCGTCGTCGGCAGCGGCCAGTCCGGCTGCCAGATTGCCGAGGACCTGCATCTGGCCGGCCGCAAGGTTCATCTCGCGGTGGGCAGTGCGCCGCGCTGTCCTCGCTTCTACCGCGGCCGCGACGCCGTCGACTGGCTTGATGATCTCGGCCAGTACGATCTGCCGGTCGATCAGCATCCGCTGCGGGAGAAGGTTCGCAAGAACGCCAACCACTATCTCACCGGCCGCGACGGTGGCCGCGACATCGACCTGCGCAGGTTTGCGCTCGAAGGCATGAAGCTCTACGGGCGCTTGAAGGACGCGCGCGGCACCACGTTGCGGCTCGGCGATGATCTGAAGACCAACCTCGACAATGCCGATCGGGTCTACAACGGCATCTGCAGCCTGATCGACGATCACATTGCGAGGGGCGGGATCGATGCGCCGCTGACGCCGCACTATGCGCCGGTGTGGTCGCCCGCGGAGACGCCGACGGAGCTCGACCTTGCGGCAGCCGGTATCACCAGCATCATCTGGACCACCGGCTTTCGTTCGGACTGGTCGTGGGTCGATTTGCCGCTGTTCGACGGCGCAAGTTATCCCACCCACAAGCGCGGCATCACCTCGGTCGATGGCGCCTATGTGATCGGATTGCCCTGGCTTTACACCTGGGGTTCGGGCCGGTTCGTCGGCATCGGACGCGACACCGAGTTCGTGGCGGACCACATCGTCGGCCGCCGGAACGCGGTGCAGGAGAATGCAACTCGCGCAGACGGACGCATGCTTGCGCTTGATGCGGCGGGTTAAGCGCCAATCACACCGACGTCGTTCCTGCGAAAGCAGGGACCCATAACCACAGGCGGCTGTTGTGGCGGGAGCAAGCGGTTGCGGCGGAGCATACGACAATGGCCTGTGGTTATGGGTCTCGGGTCAAGCCCGGGACGACGTGGGGTGAGGTTCGGATTCGAATTTCAAACAGCGTGAGGATGTGAGTCCGCGTTCTCGCGGCGCGACGCGCCCGAGGTTTGCGTTCGTTTCACCCTCCTCAATCAGCAGAGGGCGCAGGGAAAGCCGGGTGCCGGTTGCACCCATGGGTCCCGTGCAACAAAAAGCAC